>CAZTDC010000177.1:0-6664 GCA_964612165.1 uncultured Salinivenus sp. | reverse complement strand
CCCCCCAGTCGCTGGAACCGCGCTTCACCCCCGTCAGGCCCGCCCCCACCGCCTGAAAGCTCCCCCCACCCTCGTTCCGGTAGATCTTCGCCGTTTCACCGCTCCCGTCGTCGCCGGTCACCACCAGGTCTAAGTCCCCGTCCCCATCAAAGTCCCCCCAGTCGCTGGACCCCCTAGTCACCCCCGTCAGGCCCGCCCCCACCGCCTGAAAGCTCCCGCTTCCTTCGTTCCGGTAGATTTTCGCCGTCCTGCTTCCGGTCACGACCAGGTCCAGGTCCCCGTCCCCGTCAACGTCCCCCCACTCGCTGGAACCGCGCTTCACCCCCGTCAGGCCTGCCCCGATCGCCGCGAACGTCGTGTCTCCCCCTGTCACCGCCGTAAACCGCTCGCTGGAGACCCCCGTCGCGTCGTCCACCGAGACTTCAATTGAAACCGGTCCAGAGATCCCGCTTGGCACCTGCGCGTAAAGCGCCGTGCTCTTCGCGCTATCGATCGTCGCGCTCGCGGAGCCAAACGTCACCGTGTTGTCGGCGGCCGTCGAGCTGAACCCGCTGCCGTAGATCCGCACCGGGGTACCGGGCGCACCGCTCACAGGGCGGACGTCCGCCACGCGCGGTTCCCCATTTCCGTAGATGGTCGCTGTGCGGGAGGAGCCGGTACTTCCCGCTACGAGGAGGTCGAGGTCCCCGTCGCCGTCAGCGTCTCCCCAATCGGACGAGGTCCCGGCCGATACGCCCGTGAACCGAGTATCAACGGCGCTGAATCCGCCCCCGCTGCTTACCTCATTTCGGTAGAGCGTGGCCGTTCCGGTCCCGCTGTCGTCTTCTCCGGTGACAATGAGGTCCGGGTCGCCGTCGCCATCACTGTCTCCCCAATCGGCAGAGCTCCTCTGCACCCCGGTCAGACCCGCGCCCCGGGCACTGAAGCCGTTGCCGTTCTCGATATCGTTTTCGTAGAGCGTCGCCGTCGAATTTCCGTTGCTGTCCTCGCCGGTGATCACCACATCGAGATCGCCGTCGCCGTCGAAATCACTCCAATCCGAGGATCCATTCTGCACCCCGGATAGGCCGGCATTGAGGGCACTAAAGCCATTGCCGTTGGCCACATCGTTCTCGTAGATCGTCGCGACCTGTCCGCCACTGCCGCTGAAGCCGTCCGAGTCTCCCGTCACGAGGAGGTCAAGGTCCCCGTCCGAGTCGACGTCCCCCCAGACGGAGGTGCCCGACTGCACTCCAGTCAGGCTGGCACCGAAGGCCGTGAATCCATTTCCGTTTTCTACATCGTTCTCGTAGATCGTAGCCGTCTGTGTGCTTCCGTCGAAACCAGTCACCACGAGATCGAGATCGCCATCCCCGTCGAAATCTCCCCAATTCGAAGAGCTGCTTTGCACTCCGGTTAGGCCGGCCCCGAAGCTTGTGAATCCGTTTCCGTTTTCTGTGTCGTTTTCGTAGATCGTGGCCGTTGACGTCCCATCGCTGCCGAGGCCGGTCACGATCAGGTCGAGGTCCCCGTCGCCGTCGAAGTCGCCCCAATCGGCGGATCCATCCCGCACGCCGGTAAGACCGGCCCCGAAGGAAGTGAAGCCGTTGCCGTTGGCGACGTCATTTTCGTAGATCGTTGCCGTTCGACTGCCGTCGTACCCCGTGATGACGAGATCGAGATCCCCGTCCCCGTCGAAATCCCCCCAGTCGGCCGCCGAGACGGACACCCCGGTGAGCCCCGTATTCAGTGGAGTAAATTCATCTCTCCCTCCGGTCACAACCCCAAACCGGCCGCTCGCTGTCTCGGTCTGGCCTCCAGTGGACACGGAAACCGTCGTCGGGCCGCCGGAAACGCCGCTCGGAACCTCCGCGTAAATCACGTTCGCCGTTGCGCTGTCGACCGTTGCGGTCGCGGAGCCGAACGTGACCGTGTTGTCGGCGGCCGTCGCGCTGAATCCGCTGCCGTAGATTCGCACCTGCATGCCGGACGCGCCACTTTCAGGCTGCAGGCCTGTGATGCGGAGCTGTGCGCTGGTTGGCGTCGTTCCGAAGAGAGCAAAGACGAGGACCAGAATAGAAACCAACCAGAGGGGGGATACGAAGCGACTCATCGAGGGGGATGTGACTTTCCAAGAGTTACCCATACGTGAACAAGTCTGTACAGACGAACTCGGCTACGACGATGCACAGCTCAGCTGTGCTACACGGTCCTGGAGATCTGAGATCTCCTCTACCGCGTGAGATTGTTCACATCTCACGGATCGGTAGAGGCGCGAAGCGAATTCACCGGTAACGGCGGAAGGCCAATCACCAGAAGCAGGAGAACGGCCTCTCGATGATGGTTCCAGGAAGGAGGAGGCCGCTTTCGAAATCCCAGACCCACTTCCCATTGCGGAAGAACCGGCGCGACTGCGTCACGCAAAATGAAACAAAGGCGTAACGAGAGGAAAGAACGTAATTTCGACGCTGGTACCGTTGCCCAATCTGCTGGAAAGCGACGTTCTGAGGCGTAGGCGAGCACCGCAGACGAACGATTTGTCGAAGGTCCTGTCCAAATTTATTGAGGCGTCGTTGGGCCGACGCGGCTCATCCGGCCTTTCGCTTTGTTCTTTCGGTGGATGATTACGTAGCAGGGTCAGTATGAGCGCGACGCCATCAGGGGCAAATGGGAGAAATGGGGACGTAACGGCCCTCTTAGCGCAGCTTCGGCGTGGAGACGAGGCGGCGTTCGACGACCTCCTCGCAGCCGTCTACGATGAGCTGCGCGTCATTGCCCGAAAGCAGCTCCGCGACGAGCGGGACGACCACCCGCTCCGCACCACCGAGCTGGTACACGAAGCCTACGAGAAACTCGTCGACCACGGGGCTGTCGACGTGGAAGATCGCCACCACTTCTTTGCGGTGGCCGCGCGAGCGATGCGCCAGGTGCTCGTGGACTACGCCCGGCGCCGTCTGGCCGAGAAGCGGGGTGGGGACGCCGAAACGGTGTCCCTCGACACCGTCGCCCGCTCGAATGTCCCGGCGGAGAGCCCGGAGGAACTTCTCGTGGTGGACGACGCCCTCGACCGCCTCGCGGCCGAAGATGAACGGATGGCGCAGGTCGTCGAGTGTCGGTTTTTCGGGGACTTCACCCTTCAGGAGACGGCCGACGTGCTTGGCGTATCCCGGGCCACGGTGATCCGCGACTGGCGTACCGCCCGGGCGTGGCTAAACCGGGAACTGGCACAGTGAGCCAGCCCTCAACCGGAAGGCGGACACTGGATGCGGGACATGCTTGGCCGCGCGCCCGTCGATACTTGCACCACACGCTGAACAGCGAGCCTCACACCGATGGCGACGCCGGATTGGGAGCGTGTCAAGACAATTGTGAATGCGTACCATGAGGAGGAGCCCGCGGACCCGGAGGCGTGGCTCGACGCCCGCTGCGACGGGGACGAGGCCCTCCGCGCGGAGGTCGAAAGTCTGTTGGAGGCGGACGCGGAAGGGCGACTTTCGGACGACGACCGCGCGCTGGACCGCGTGGCCGACAAGCAAACCGGTACGGGTCCGACGCTGTCGGACCTTCATCCGGACGTCGGTTCTCCCGTTGGGCCCGACGGCCAAATCGGACCGTATCACCTGCTCGACGAGATCGGCGTGGGGGGCACGAGTGTTGTCTACCGGGCCGAGCGGGTCGGGGCGCCCTTCGAGCAGACCGTCGCCGTGAAGGTGCTGCAACGACGCCTGCACGCCGACGACGCCGAGCGGCGCTTCCGAGCCGAGCAGCAGGTGCTCGCGAGCCTCGATCATCCCAACATCGCGCAGCTCATTGACGGTGGGGTGACGGAGGGCGGCCGGCCCTACCTGGTAATGGAGTACGTGGACGGCACGCCGATCACCGAGTACGTTCAGGAACACAACCTGGACCTCAGCGCGCGCCTCGACCTGCTGAGGCAGGTGATGGAGGCGGTGCGGGCGGCGCACGAAAGCCTTGTGGTGCACCGCGACCTAAAGCCCTCAAACGTGCTGGTAACCGATCCGGAGAGTGGAGCGCCGCAGGTCAAGCTTCTGGACTTCGGCATCGCAAAGCTACTGGATGATACCCTGCCGGTGACCCAGCCCCGCACCCAGACGGGCCACCGTCTTCTCACCCCCGCCTACGCGGCTCCGGAGCAGCTGGCCGGTGACGGCGAGGTCTCTACGCGGACGGACGTGTATCAGCTCGGGGCGCTTGCGTACGAAGTGTTGGCTGGTACTCAACCGTTCGACCTGTCGGACAAGAGCCTTACCGAAATTGAGGCGGTCGTCGCGGAAGACACGCCTCCGAAGCCGTCCGAGCGGGCGACCGAGGAGGGCGTGCGTGAAACCGATCTGCAGGGGGATCTCGACGTCATTCTCCGGAAGGCCCTCCGTAAAGAGCCTGACCGTCGCTATCGGTCGGTCGGGGCCTTCATGGAGGACCTGCGGCGCTACCGAGCCGGCGAGCCGGTGCACGCCCAGCCGGCGACGGCGACCTACCGGGCTCGGAAGTTTCTCGAACGGAATGCGGTGGCGGTTGCCGTGGCGGCTGGGTTCGTGCTTCTGGCCGCTGGCTTCTTGGCCTTCCACATTCACCAGATTACCGAAGAGCGAAACCGGGCGCAGCGAGAGGCCCAGAAGGCCGAGCAGGTGTCGGCCTACTTGACGGACCTCCTGCAGTCGACTCGGCCTGATGAAACCGCAGGCGAGACCGTCACCGCCGAAGACATGCTTGAGCGCGGGCGTCGCCGCATCAATCAGCTCGACGATCAGCCCGCCGTACAGGCCCGCATGCTTCAGCTCCTGGGCAACGCCCATCGGGAGCGGGGAAACTATGAGAAAGCAGCGGGGCTCCTCCGACGTTCCCTGAACCTTCGCGATTCTCTCTACGGACGAAACCACCGGGCCGTTGCCAACACCCTCGAAGAACTGGGGCACGTCCAGAGACAGCGAGAGCGGTACGACCGCGCCGATTCGCTCTTCCGGGCCTCCCTTTCCATTCAGCGTACGGTCTTTGGTGCGGCGAGCCCGAAGCTCTGGGAACCCCTAAACAACATGGGCATCGCCGCCGAGAAGCAAGGAAACTACGCGCGAGCGGACTCCCTCTATCGGACCGCATTGACGGCTGCTCGGACCGCCGCGGCTCCGGACACCGGCAAGCTCACGAACACCCTCCAGAATCGGGCCGTTCTGGCCCACAATCGCGGCCAGCTGGAGACGGCCGATTCGCTGTACCGGCGAGTGCTCGCTCTCGGGCGTCAGGTGCACGATGCCCCCCATCCGTTCCTGGCCACTGTGCTCGCCAACCTGGGCCGATTGCACTCAGGACGGGGGCGGTACGCAGCCGCCGATTCCGTCCTCCGGCGATCGGTCGTGATGCAGAGGGCCGTCTACAACCCCCCGCATCCGAAAATCGCATCGGCCCTCGACGGCCTCGCCATTCTGCGTGTGCGTCAGAAACGGCTCGGGGCGGCTGACTCTCTGTTCCGGGAGGCGGTTGCAATGAAGCGTCAAACGCTCGGGGCCCAGCACCCGAGCACGGGACTCAGCATAATGAACCGAGCCACCGTCCTCAAGCGACGAGGACAGCTTGCCGACGCCGTTCCGCTCTACCGTACGGCGCGCGCAATCTTTCGCGACGCCCTCCCCTCGCACCACGTCCGAGCTGCGCACGTGAACGCGAAACTCGGCCAGGTTCTGGCGGCCCTCGACCGCTACTCGGCGGCCGTCTCTTCGTTCAAGGAGGCCCTCGACGCGTACCGGCGAAACGGAAAGGAGAAGCGGGTCCGCGAGGTCCGCGCCAACCTGTCCGACCTCTACACCGAGTGGGGCAAGCCAGAAAAAGCGGCAACGTACCGGCAGAACGCCGAGGCGTCGCCGGCGAGCGAATAAGCCGAGGGTCGCCGACGATACTGTGCATTCACGCGTCCGGGCGCTGAACCAGTACGTTCTGCTCCCTTAATTCCTCTTGTCGGGAGTACGACAGCCCAGTGTACTTCTGGAGGACATCCCGTGTGTGCTCGGCGTAGTGCGGCGGGGGCGCGAGGGAGAACGCCTCGCCATCCGGGTGCGGAAACGCGGTTTGGCGAAGGCCCGCCGGATCGTCTTCTGAATTGAGCACCATCTTCTGCGCGGTTGACTGCTCGAAGACGGTGGGAATGTCACGAACGGTCCCGGCCGGAATATTGCGCTCGTGGAGGGCATCGAGGAGCGGCTCCGTCTCGAAGTGGGCGAAGCGGGCCTCCAGCACGCGGTTGAGGGCGTCGCGGTGTTCGACCCGCTGCTCGTTGGTCGCAAAGTCTGGACTGTCGGCCAGGTCGGGGCGGTCGAGCACGTCGCACAGTGCTTGAAACTGACGGTCGGTGCCCACCGCAAGGACGATAGGCGGGCCGTCGGCGGTGTCGTAGGGCGTGCCGTAGGGGGCGATGTTGGGGTGGGCCGAGCCCATCCGTTGCGGGCTGTGGCCCGCGACGAGCCAGTTGGTGGCCTGGTTGGCAAGCCCGCTCACGGCCGCCTGGAAGAGCGACACCGGCACGTACGCGCCGCCACCATGCCGCTCCCGCCGCAGAAGTGCCACGAGCAGACCTTCTTTGAGCTGATGCGCGGCCAGTACGTCCATCAGCGCGACCGGCAGCTTCGTCGGCGGACCATCGGGATCGCCGTTCATGTGCATGAAGCCGCTCTCG
>CAZTDC010000176.1:0-6668 GCA_964612165.1 uncultured Salinivenus sp. | reverse complement strand
GAGCGACGGAAGGTGCCCACGACGGGCAGGTGGTCGCTCGTCGCGGCCATCGAGTCGGGCGAAAGCGGCCGCGCCACGCGGACCGAGCCGGTGATGAGCCGGTCGGCGAGGGCGGTGTTGGGCAACAGGTAATCGAGTTGACGCGTGGGGTCGTCCGACGGGTGGGTTGGCGTTGGGCGGCCGGCCAGGGGATCGGTGAGCTGGACGCGCCGGGGCGTGTCGTCGGACCGGAGCGAGTCGGGGACCGGCCGGTCCGGGTTGTTCAGGAGGAGGCGCAGCTCCGGGCTGTCGGCGAGGGCGTTGAGGTCGCCGGCCACGAGGACGGGAGCCTCGGGACGGTGGGCCGTCAGCCGCGCCAGTTCGGTGTGGAGAAACCGAATCTGTCCAATGCGCCACCCCCGATCCTCCGCACTTCGCCCGGCCTTCAGGTGGGCGCCGACGACGGACCACGTCTCATCGGGCCCGATCCGGACGGTCGACATCCAGAGGCGGTGGTTCGTGAGGGACTGAGCGTCCGGCTCCCCGTTGTCGGCCCGCTGGCCCTCAATGGGAGTGATCACGTCTGCGTAGTTGCGCACCACGCCCAGCGGGTAGCGGCTCAAAAGCACCACGTTCATGTACCACGTCGGGCTTTCGGTGGAGGTGGCGAAGCGGTAGCCCAGATCGGCCAGCCGGTCCTGGGAGATGTGTTGCAGAAAGGCCTCGCTTTCCGCTTCCTGAAGCACCACAAGGTCTGCGTCCATCTGCCTCAGGGCCGACACAACGCGATCGATGCGTCGCTGCACCGTGTCGCTCGGCTGGTTTTCGCGCTCGGCGTCGATGTACGGGTTGTCGTGGCGGTCGACGAAGTGTTCGAGGTTCCAGGTGGCCACGCGAACGGTGTCCTCGTCGGGATAGTCGTAATCCGGCGGAAGGGCCATGCCGGTGCCCGGGTCGGGGGGCGTCTGGGACGCGCAGGACAGGAGGAGCGCAACACAACCGGTGAGGGCGAAAGTTCGGAAGGAGGCGGTCATAGTGGAGAGAACACTGAAGGAATGGACGGTGGCCAGTGTAATGTAGGTACTGGCAGGGACCCTTCCGGTGAGAGGGCGTTTAAAAATGGCCCAGAAGATTAAATGCACCCCTTATTTTCCGCTTCGTCCACGCGATGCCCGTTGCCTACCTCGGTCTTGGCTCCAACCTCGGCGATCGAGCGGCTCACCTCCGCGCCGCGGTCGAGGGCTTGGAGGCAGCGGAGGACGTGCGTGTCACCGCCTGCTCGCCCGTCTACGAGACGGCGGCCCACACGACGGATCCGGACGAGGAGCAGCCCCCGTTCCTGAACGCGGTGGTCGAGGCCGACGTGGCGTGCACGCCGGAGCAGTTGCTGCGCATTGCCCAGCGGCTGGAGCGGGAGGAGGGGCGGGCGGCCGACCGGGAGCGGTGGGCGCCCCGTCCGCTCGACGTGGACCTGCTGATGGTGGGGGACGCGACGCGCCGGTCGGATGATCTGACGCTGCCCCACCCCCGCCTCGCCGAGCGACGCTTCGTCCTGCGGCCCTGGGCCGACCTGGCCCCGACCGTTGCAGTCCCCCCGCCGTTCGACGCGACCGTGCGGGACATGCTGGAAACGTGTTCGGACACGGCTCCCGTCCGCCGCCGAGATCTTTCCCTGCGATCGCCGACGGCGACCGAATCGGGCGAGGCCGGGTAGGGACCTGGCTACGACATCTGCGCACTTCTGTCCATCTTGTCTGACCACCCTCCTCCATGACCGCCGACGCCTCACCCGAGTCCGGCCCGCCGGATTCGGCCGCTCCGCCCGACGCCCTCGACTACATCGCCATCGAGGGAGCCATTGGGGCCGGCACCACGACCCTCGCCCGGATGCTGGCCGAGCAGTGGACCACGGACCTCGTCCTCGAACAGTTCGAAGACAATCCCTTTCTCGAGCGCTTCTATCAGAATCGCGACCGCTGGGCCTTCCAGACGCAGCTGGCGTTCCTCGCAAGTCGATTTCGCCAGCAGAAGGAGCTCGCCGAGCGGGACCTGTTCCACGACCTCGTGATTAGCGACTACACGTTCGACAAGGATCGCATCTTTGCCCGCCAGACGCTGTCCGGTGACGAGCGGCAGCTTTATGAATCGCTGTTTCGGCTCATGGAGCCGACGGTGCCGACGCCCGACCTCGTGGTCTACCTGCAGTCCTCCCCCGAGCGCCTGATGGCCAACATAGAAAAGCGGGATCGGGCCTACGAGCGCGACATGGATCCCGACTACATTGCGGATCTCCACGCGGCCTACGATCAATATTTCCGCCAATATAACCGGACCCCGCTCCTCGTCGTGAACGCAGCGCAGATTGACTTCGTAGAGCATCAGGACGACTTTCGCGCGCTCACTCGTCAGATTGCCACGACACACGCTGGAACGCGACACGTCTCGCTCCGCTCCTCGTAGAACTTCACCTGAATGAAGAGCGCCCCCCAGCGTCCCTGGACGGATTTACGGCCTTCATGGAGTATCTGATTATTGCGGTCATACTGTATTTTATCCTCCAGACGGCGGGGAATCTCGTCTACATTCTCCGTGGAGGGGCGAAATTCTCGGAGCAACAGTCCCCATCGTCCCCGGCGCACGACTGGAAAGGGCCCTCCCCTCGCCGGGAGATGGAAGGCATGACCGACCACCCGACGTTCTGGGGCGAAGACGTGGAGGACGCAACGTGGCACGACATTGACGAAGAGACGGAAGTTCGGTAAGCGAAGGTCCCTTAGCTTGGCCCGAAGGTGAACGTGATGACTTTTCGGGTGGGCACCTTGCGGCCGTCGGCACGAGCTGGACGGAAGAGGGAGCGACGAGCGGCCGTCAGGGCGGCCTCCTCCAGCCCGTACCCCAGTTCGGACACTGGTCTTGGCGTCCCTTCTTTCGAAAGCAACCATCGCCGTCGGATCGTGGCTTCCTGCACGCGGCCGTCCTTGGTGATCTGGAGCTCGACCTCGACGCGGGCGCGCACTTCGTCGTCGCGGGCGGCGGAGGGGTAGTTCGGCTGGACGTTGCGCAAGAGCCGGGCGTCGGTGTCGGGCTGTCGGGCGGCCGTCGCCTGATCGGCGCCGTCCTGTAGCTTTTCGTCGTCTTCGGGCACGTCCACGCGCAGCTTGGCGTCGCCGATGTCGATCTCCTCTTCAACGAGGACGTCATTGGGAACGACGACCGGGGGCAAGGGCGCCGGCGGTGGCGGGTTCTTTTCCTGCGACTGACTGGTGGGCTGGACGTCTCGAAGTGTGATCCGGTCGGACGCCCGATCCCGAAATACCTCGGACGGAGAGGACGGAGACGGGGTGGGCCACCACCGAACGAGGGCAATCGCAAGCAGAAGAACCCCGATTATCGCCCCCATCACGCGCCGATAGTACGAGCGTTGGGAAAGAGCCATCCGCGCGTGAGTCGGTTTCACGAGAGAGACGGGGAAAATTGTTGAAATGCACCGCTGCACGTCTGTTTCTGGCCCGGGTTTGTACCCTGTTTCCCACTCGATCCGGGCATCCGCCTCGCTCCGGAGCGTGAGAAAAGATCGGAAATCTCCGGATCATACCATAACGGCTCGTTGTGAAACCCAACTGGCATTCATACATTATCGAGCAGAGATATTCTCGACAGGGTTATTCTCACCACTCCTCACGTCGCCCTGTGTCCCGGACCGTCTTGCCATTGTCGCCCACCTGTGCAGCCCCGAATGAAGGGGCGCAATGGATCGGTTGTTTGCCTTCCCCACCGAGTCGGATGGGGAGGTTTTTTTGTAGGTGGCCCTGAGGTCTCCCGTTGCTCCCAGTCATGATCCGCCTTCCCTGCTATGACGACTACTTCATCGTCCGCTCCCGATCGCTCGCCGGCCAAACTCGCCCTCGCCGATGGGACCGTCGTTCAGGGAGAAGCCATTGGAAAACGAGGACTCACGGGGGGCGAACTCTGCTTCAACACGAGCATGACGGGCTACCAGGAGATCATGACGGACCCGTCGTACCACGGCCAGCTCATGATGATGACCTATCCCCACATCGGCAACTACGGGGCGTCGGACATCGACATGGAGGCCGAGGAGCCGATGGTGGCGGGGTTCATCGTTCGCTCGTTCACGCGCCGACACTCGAACCGGCAGGCCGACGAGTCCCTCGATGAGTTCATGCGCCGATACGGGCTCGTGGGCATCGCGGGGGTGGACACCCGAGCCCTCGTTCGGCACATTCGGAATGAGGGCGTCATGAACGCCGTTATTTCCTCCGACGAGCTCGACGACGAGGTGCTTCTTGAGCGGGCCCGCAACTGGCCCAGCATGGACGGGCTCGAACTTGCCTCGACGGTCACGACCGAGTCGGCATACACCTACTGCGAGGGGGAGGGCCCCCGAATTGCGGTGTACGACTTCGGGGTCAAGCAAAACATCCTGCGCTCCTTCCGACAGCGGGGCTGTACGGTGAAGGTTGTGCCGGGCGACACGCCGCTCGACGAGGTCCTCGACTGGACCCCCGACGGGCTTTTCTTCTCGAACGGACCCGGCGATCCCCGGGCCATGCCGGACGCCATCGAGCGGGTCGACCGGGCGCTCGACACCGGGCTTCCGGTGTTTGGCATCTGCCTGGGTCACCAGCTGATGGCCCTTGCTCAGGGATTTGACGTGTACAAGATGTACGTGGGCCATCGGGGAGCCAACCATCCCGTCAAAAACCTGGATACTGAGCGCGTCGAGGTCACCACGCAGAATCACGGGTTTGCGGTGGATGAGGAGTCGATCGATGAGGCCGTGGCCGACGTCACGCACATCAATCTGAACGACGGCACGGTGGAGGGGCTCCGGTTCAAGACCTTTACGGGACTGTCGCTGCAGTACCACCCCGAGGCCTCTCCCGGCCCGCACGATAGTCACTATCACTTTGACCGGTTTATGGACATGCTGAGGGAGGAACGGAACGTATCTGTGCCGAGTCAACCGTCCGAAATGGCTTCTCTTGCACAGTAGCGTGCACGTTACCCCGTTCCGGCTCTGTGCAACAGAATCTGATGGTTTCGGGATTGATGAAAGCCTATGGAACGGATCGGTGAATCGAGACTAGAGGAGCAGGGGCTTTATTCTTTCCGACGAACCAGCCGAACCACATGATGACCACACTGACACCCCGATCGTTGACGCTCTCCCTCGTCGCGATGCTACTTATTGGGCTCTTCACCGGATGCGGGTCCTCTTCTTCCACGGGATACGTGGTGGGGCGCGACGTTGATAAGCGTCTGTATCTGCTTGAAGACCAAAATGTCGACCAGGCGCCGGAGATTGTTGGCGGGTACTCGTCGGTCGAAGAGGTCAAAAGATACCCGAGTGCCGCCGAGGAGGACGATGCCTACGGCGTGATCTGGTTGCAGTTTACGGTCTCCGCCAGTGGAAACGCGACACGCGTTCGCCTGGCAGAAGGAGGGCATCCCGCCCTCGAAACGGAAGCGCTGAATGTGGTTCAGCAGCTTGACTTTCGGCCGGCTCTGCAGAACGGGGCGCCGATCCAGTCCCAGGTTCAGATTCCGATCATCTTTCAGGGGCCCTACGCGAAGCCCGAGAAACCGGAGAAACAGACGGAGTCGGGGTGAGCGGTGTCAGTACGTTTGGGGCGTGAGGAGATGGGGGCATTCGTTGCAGAGGGCATCATCGGAGAACAGGCTGAGAGAGGGAGGAGAACACGCGTTCGTAACGTGCACCAACTGATTGGGCAGGTTGGGGAATTCGTTCTTGCAGATTCGTTGTTCTCGTGAACGGCGGAACGGCCGGTCGCGCGCAGGGGACGGACGGGATGGTTGGTGTGCCACTGACGATGTCGGGGCAGGCTGGGGGCACCACCAGAGAGAGACCGGTCGCCTGGGACGTGCTGTGACGCGCTGCCCGGGCCTGCATGCGAGATCCGATGGCCGGCGTTGAATGGACTGTTCTGCCTTTTCGTCTCTTTCGACATACTTGCTACAGGTAACTGATGCCGAAGCGTACGGACATCGAGTCGATTCTTCTCATCGGATCGGGCCCCATTGTCATCGGGCAGGCGTGTGAGTTTGACTACTCCGGCAGCCAGGCCGCTCGCGCCCTGATGGAGGAGGGTTATCGCGTGATCCTGGTGAACTCGAACCCGGCCACCATCATGACCGACCCGATGATGGCCGACGAGGTGTACCTCCGTGAGCTCACGCCGTCCTCGATCGCCCAGATTGCGCGCGAGGAGCAGCCGGACGCCGTGCTCCCCACCATGGGGGGGCAAACCGGCCTCAACGTAGCGCAGGACCTGAAGGAGGACGGATTCTGGGCAGAGGAGGGGATTGAGGTGATCGGCGTGGACATCGACACGGTCCAGATTACGGAAGATCGCCAGGAGTTCCGGACGCTGATGGACGAGATTGGGCTGGACCAGTCGCGCAGCGCCACGGCCAAGAGCCTGCTGGAGGCGAAAGAAATTACGCAGGAGCTCGGTGGGTTGCCCGTTGTGATCCGGCCGTCGTACACGCTCGGGGGGTCGGGTGGGGGCATCGTCTGGGAGGCGGACGACTTCGAGTCGATGGTCACTCGTGGCCTGGAGCTGTCGCCGGCCCATCAGGTGCTGATCGACGAGTGCCTCTACGGCTGGAAGGAGTACGAGCTGGAGCTCTTGCGCGACCCCAAC
>CAZTDC010000175.1:0-6695 GCA_964612165.1 uncultured Salinivenus sp. | reverse complement strand
GCGACTCGCTCGGCGGCGTCTACGAGGTCGTCGTGACGGGCGTGCCGCCGGGCCTTGGCTCGTACGTGCACTGGGACCGCCGGCTCGACGGGCAGCTCGTGCAGGCCATCTGCTCGATCCAGGCCCAGAAGGCGGCCGAGGTGGGCGACGGCTTCTTCAACGCGAAGCGGCCCGGCTCGCAGGTGCACGATCCCATCGAGCCCAAGGAGGACGGCGAACAGGCGTATCCGCGCCGGACCAATCACGCCGGGGGCACCGAAGGGGGCACTTCGACCGGCATGCCCCTCATCGTTCGCGGTTACATGAAACCCATCCCCACGCTCATCAAGCCGCTCGACTCGGTGGACACCGCCACGGGCGAGCCCCAGCCCACCCGCTACGAGCGGAGCGACATCACGAGCGTGCCGGCCGCCTCTACCGTGGCCGAGGCCACCGTTGCGTACACCGTGGCCAATGCCTTCCTCCGCAAGTATGGAGGCGACACCGTTCCCGCCATTCGGCGCCACATCGAAGCCGACCAGGAGGCGCTGGGGAAATAACGTCAACGGCCAAACTTGCCGATCCCCGGCCCGTTGATACTGTGGAGATTACCGTCTGCTCGTAGCACGAGAGCCCCAACTGAAAGCGGCTCGCCTCCACAGATCGCCTGGCAAGACAGGTTGTATGAAGCGTAAATCCCCAAAGCGACAGGATGGACGGGTCCCGCCCCCGGCGGTAGAGGACCCCAACGTGTTGAAGCAGTTCGTTGCGGCAATGCCGTCCCTGATCGTCATGCTCGACGAGACGGGACAGGTCGTTGCCCACAGCGACCGGTGGGCCCACCTGTTCGAGGTCGACGAGAATGCGGACTCCGCCGAAGATGCCCTCTCCTTTTTTGACCTCTTCTCCGACCCAGACGAAACCTGGGCCGACACGTTCGCGGACTGCCTCGACGACGGCACCACGCGCCGGGGGTACGTCCGGCCCCTTACCCGAACCGACGGCACGAGCTACTGGGTGGACTGGGAAGTGCGTCCCTGGCGCCTAGACGAAAACGAAGGGCCTGCCGGGGTGCTCGTATGCTTGGCCGATCGCACGGGCCAGCACCGAGCCGAGGTCATGCGCCGGCAGGTTGAACAGCGGTTCGACGCCCTCATCGACACGATCAGCGAGGGCGTGCTCCTCATGGACAATCGCGGCATCTTCCGCGACTGCAACGACGCCGCGCAGGAGATTTTGGGGCGCCCCACCGAAGAGATCGTGGGGTCCCGCTTCAACGACGACACCTGGAACGGCCTCCGTGAGGACGGCTCGCCCCTGCCGAACGTCGAATTTCCATTCTGGCGGGCATATGTCGAGCGCGAAACGGTGCCCGACGAAGTGATGGGCATCTACCCGCCCAACGCCCCGCCCCGCTGGATCCGCGTCAACGCCCAGCCCCTCTTCCACGACGAGGAGGAGGACGATCCCTACGCCGTCCTCGTTTGCTTCGACGATATTACCGAAGAGAAGCTCAAGGAAGAGGCGCTCCAAACCTCCCGCGACCTGCTGTCGAGCGTGCTGAGCAGTTCGCTCGATGGCATCACCGTCCTCTCCGCCGTGCGCGACGAGGACGACGCGATTGTCGACTTCGAGTGCGTGCTGGTCAACCCGCAGGCCGAGAAGCTCATCGGCCACACCGCCGAAAATCTCGTGGGCAAGCGGCTGCGGCGCATCATGCCGGAGCAGGAAGAGATGGGCCTGATCGATGCCTATCGGTCGGTCGTGGACACCGGGGAGCCGTTCGAAACGGAGGTTCGCTACCAGACCGCGGACGTGGACGCCTGGTTTCACATCATGGCCGTGAGCGTCAACGATGGGGTGGCCGTCACCTTTCGCGACATCAGCGAGCGCAAAGAGGCCGAGCAGGCCATGGCCGCCGCCAATGCAAAGCTGGAGCGACGCAACCGGGCCCTGCGTGACTTCGCCTACATTGCCTCGCACGACCTCCAGGAGCCGCTGCGCAAGATTCGGTCGTTCTCGAGCCTCGTGCTCGACGATTACGCCGAGGCGGTGGACGACACCGGCCAGCACTACCTGGAGCGAATGCACGACGCCGCCGAGCGGATGTCGACGCTCATCAACGACCTGCTGGTCTACTCCCGCATTACGACGCGGGCTCAGCCCTTCGAACCGGTCGACCTGGAGCGCATTGCCGAGAATGTGCGCACCGACCTCGACCTCCAGATCGAGGACGCGAACGGCACGGTGGACATCGGCGCGCTTCCCACCGTAGACGCCGACCCGACGCAGATTCGCCAGCTTCTGCAAAATCTCATTGGCAATGGCCTCAAGTTTCACCGCCCCGACGTGCCGCCCCGTGTGGAGGTGCACGGAACGGTAGAACCGGCCTCGGAGGAGCTTCAGCAAAGCGGGCGCCTGGACGCGTCCTGCTCGGAGATGTGTTGCCTCACGGTGGCCGATAACGGCATCGGCTTTGAAGAGAGTCACGCAGACCGTATCTTTACACCGTTCAAGCGCCTGCACGGTCGGAGCGAGTACGAAGGCACTGGGATGGGATTGGCCATCTGCCGCCGCATCGTTGAGCGCCACGGCGGGGACATTACCGTGGAGAGCACGCCGGGAGAGGGCACCACCTTCACCGTTCTGCTTCCGGTGAGCCGAGCAGGCGAAGACACATCGACGAATGAGCCCACCGCCACCGATCCTGCGAGGAGTGAACACGTGGTCGATGAATCGTGACGCCCCTATTCACATTCTTCTGGCAGAGGACGACCCGGACGACCGCCTGTTTACGCGGCGGGCGCTGTCGGAGACCCGTGTGGCGACGCGGCTCACCACCGTCGAGAATGGAGAAGAGCTTCTTCACTACCTTCGCCATGAGGAAGAGAAGCAGAATGGAGAGGTCTCTCATCCCGATTTGGTTCTGCTCGACCTGAACATGCCTCGGATGGACGGCCGGGAAGCGCTCCGCGAAATGAAGTCGGATCCGGAACTCCGACGCATCCCGGTCGTCGTGCTCACCACCTCCGAGGCCGACCAGGACGTTTTGCAGAGCTACGACCTCGGCGTCAACGCCTTTATGACGAAGCCCGTCAGCTTCAACGAGCTTACCGACGCCATGGACTCCCTCGGGGCGTTCTGGTTTGATTTCGTCAAGCTCCCCTCCGAGCACGACCCAGACGAATGACGACAGCCATCAAAGAGCTCGACGTACTGCTCATTGAGGACGATGAGGACGATTACCTCATCACTCAGGCCCTGCTAGAGCGGGCTCAAACCCTCGACTGCACCCTTGATTGGGCCTCCAGTTACGACGAAGGGCTCGACGCAGTCCTCGACGATGCGTACGACGCGTACCTCGTGGACTACCGATTGGGCGCGCGGACCGGTCTCGACCTCCTGGAGGAGGTCAACGAACAGGGCGGCGTGCAGGGCCCCATCATCCTGCTCACCGGACAGGGCGACCTGGAGGTGGACCTGAGCGCCATGGAGGCGGGGGCGGCCGATTACCTGTCGAAGGACCAGATCGATGCCCCGCTGCTGGAGCGCTCCCTCCGCTACGCCGTGGAGCGCAAGGCGGCCGAGCGCCAGATTCGCGAGCAGGCCCAGCTGCTAGACAGCGCCCGCGACGCCATTTTGGCCTACGACATGGACGGCCAGATCGTCTACTGGAACGAGGGAGCCGAGCGACTCACGGGATGGTCCAAAGAGAACATCATTGGGGAGTGGGCCCACGAGTGCTTGTACGACCCCGACGAGGAAGACAAGCTCCAGAAGTGCCACGAGACGATGATGGAGGAGGGCGAATGGAAGGGGGAACTCCGCATGCGCACGGAGGACGGAGACGAACGGATTGTGGAGAGCCGCTGGACCCTCGTCCGCGACGCGGCCGGACATCCCAAGCACGTGCTCGTCATCAACACCGACGTGACCGAGCGCAAGCAGTTGGAGAAGCAGTTCCTGCGGTCCCAGCGCATGGAGAGCATCGGCCGGCTCGTGGGCGGCATTGCGCACGACCTGGGCAACCTGCTCATGCCCATCACGCTAAGCGTGAAGGTGCTTCGGCGCCGCCTGGAGCAAGCCGACGAGAAGATCGACCGCACCCTCTCCATGATTCAGAAAAGCGCCGAGCGGGGCGGCAACATGGTGGAGCAGGTGCTCGCCTTTGCCCGGGGCGTCGAGGGAGAACGAGTGTCCCTGCAGGCTGGAACCATTATTGAGGAGATTGAGGGCATCACCGACGAGACCTTTCCCGAGAACATCGACGTGCGCACCGATGTGGCGGAGGACCTCCCACAGGTCGTAGGCGATGCGACCCAGATCCAGCAGGTCCTCATGAACCTGTGCGTGAACGCCCGCGACGCGATGCCCGACGGCGGCACCCTTTCGATCGAGGCCTCCCCCGTCGAGTTGGGGAAAGACGAGGCGCAGCGCAACATCGATGCCGAGCCCGGGTCCTACGTGTGCATTCGCGTGCAGGACACCGGTACGGGCATGCCCGACGAGGTGGCAGACAAAATTTTCGAGCCGTTCTTCTCAACAAAAGAGGAGGGCGAAGGCACCGGTCTGGGGCTGTCCACGGCCTACAGCATTGTTCAGAGCCACGACGGCTTCATCGACGTGACGAGCGAGATGGGCGAGGGCACGACGTTCCGGGTCTACCTGCCGATCAGCGAGGAGCCGGACGAGCAGCGGGCAGCCTCGGACGGGCCGACGACGGCTGCGACAGGCAACGGGGAGCGCGTCCTGGTGGTCGACGACGAGACCTTCATCCTCGAAACGGCCCGGGAGGCGCTCCGCGACAAGGGCTATCGGGTTCACACGGCAGCGGGTGGGGACGAGGCCCTGCAGCAAATTGACGAGAACGGCGACGTGGACGTCGTGATTACGGACCTCCGCATGCCGAACATGGACGGGCTCGATCTCATCCGCACGCTCCGGGCCCAGCATCCGAATCTGCCCATCATCGCGGCGAGCGGCGTGGCCGACGGTCAATCCGAGGAGGCGCTCACGGCAGGAGCCCACACCTTCCTGGCCAAGCCGTTCGATGAAGACACGCTGCAAACGGCCCTCCAGGAAGCCCTGCACGCAAGTGACGAGGCAACAGCATAGTTTCGCAACAAACGGCGTATTCCCCATCGCAATGCTGCTGCACGCCTCCGCCAGATGAGACAGTTCCTGGTCAGAGATTCTGTTGAGACGAAGAACGACAATTCTCGTGAACCCGTGCGTTCCCGGTGCGTAAGGGGAAAGCTATTCTCAGCACCCCGACCATTGAGCGCCGGAGGCGACGCATGCTCGACGATGTGCTAGCGCTGGTTCGCGAGAACGAGCGATTTTTTCTGACGACCCATCTCAGTCCGGACGGTGACGCGCTCGGCTCCCAGATTGCCCTGGGCCGGTTTCTGCAAAAGATGGGCAAGTCCGCTGCGATGATAAACAGCGACGAGGTGTCCCACAACCTGGATTGGATGCCCGGCGTCGAGGACGTGGAGGTCTTCGACGGATCAATGCACCAGCGCGAGGCCTTGGCCGAGGCCGATGTCGTTTTTGTTCTCGACACCAACGACGAGGAGCGCCTCGGAAAGGTCGGCTCCATGGTGCGGAAGGGCAACGCAACCACGATTCTCCTTGACCACCACCTGGAGCCGGAACAGTGGTTCGACGTGGAGTTCATTCGCGACACGGCAGCGGCCACGGGAGAGCTTGTCTACGAAATGATCGAGGCGGTGGACCCGGCCCTCATTGACGCTGAGATTGCGACGGCGCTCTACACGGCGATCGTCACGGATACCGGGTCCTTTCGGTACAGCAACGTCTCCCCCCGTCTCCATCGCATCGTCGCCGACATCCTGGAGCGCGGCGAGATCGAGCCCGCCCCCATCCACGAAACGATCTACGACCGAGAGTCGATGCCGGCCCTGCGCCTCCTCGGGCGCATGCTCAACCGCATCCGGCTTCGCTACAACGGGCAACTCGCCTACTCGGTCGTCACGCAGCGCATGGTGGAAGACACCGGTGCAAGCTGGGACGACAAGAAGGGCTTCGTGAACTACGTCCTCTCCATCGAAGGCGTGAAATCCGCTCTTCTTTTCTCGGAAGTCGATGACGGTGCCAAGATCAGTTTTCGGTCCGAGGCCAGCGTGCGCGTCGACGAATGGGCGCGTTCCTTCGGCGGGGGGGGACACCGCAACGCAGCGGGCGCCTACGTAAAACGCCCGACCTTCGAAGAGGTCATCGAAGACGTCGTCGAGGCCGCGTCCCGCTTCATCGAGTTCGACGACCCCTACGCAGGAGGCGACAAGTTGTCGCCGGAAGACGCGGAGTACCTGGAGACACTTCTGAAGAGCAAGTCGGAGTAGCGAGAGACGGCGTGATCGACGGTGGCGCGCGTGCGTCGCGCCGGTGTTGTGTCCGGAGAGAGAAATAGAGCATTCGCCGCGTAGGCGTAGGTAGCTCTCGTCCGTACATTTCTGTCTATTGCTTGTGAAGCACGAGCAATGAAGACGCGCAAGGGTTGACGTGGTCGGCAGCGGCGATTAACGTGATTTCTCTAGGGTGGAATCGTTTTCACCGACGAGATTTGTCGAGGGGCTGGGTCTCGCAACACGGATTCTGATCGGTTTGCACTGGGCTCGCCGCAGACGGGACCCGGCAATTGATGGCCGGTTCGAAGCGACCGGGATCCTGCACAGAGAAGAGATCGAAGCAGG
>CAZTDC010000174.1:0-6727 GCA_964612165.1 uncultured Salinivenus sp. | reverse complement strand
TAGTGACCTTGCACAACTACTCTGACGAATGCGAACGTTTATCGTCATCAGTCGAATCTTGGACTCTTGGACTTTCTGACCTGATTAGACCCCAATCCCAGGCTGCAGGGATCGGAGGAGATCCCGTTACGCCGTTGACGATATCTGGCGATTCAGTTGTGCAAGCCCACTAGATTCGATTGTGCACTTCGGTATGATTGGTGTCAGTTCGACGAAACGCTTTTCAATCGGCTCATGGGGGGAGCGGGCTCTCGTTGCGCTGGCTGTGCTTGCGGTGCTGGCGGGAGCAACGGGTCCGGCGGCGCAGGCCCAGACGGACACATTATACGTGGACGAGGGTGCCACTGGGAACGACGATGGCTCCACCTGGACCGATGCGTACCCCAATCTTCAGGATGCCCTATCAAACGCCTCCGACGGACAGGAAATCTGGATTGCGGAAGGAACCTACTACCCCGACGAAGGGAGTTCGACAACCGATGGGAGTACGAGCGAAAGCTTTACGATCAGCGGGCTCAGCCTGAGGATCTACGGCGGGTTCGACGGCAGCGAGACATCCCGTTCGAACCGGGCCCCATCGGAGCACCCCGTCGTTTTGTCCGGCGACATCGATCAGGATGACGACACCACTGCGATCGGAGTGACCCCTGACACCACTGCCATCAATGGCGACAACAGCACCCACGTTCTTTCCCTCAGTGATACGGGCACCAGCACCGTCATCGATGGTGTTACGATCACAGGGGGAGAGGCTGCCGGGGATCTGTCAGTTTCGGACGATGGAGCCGGTCTCCTGAACGAGGCTGGATTCGGTGGGAGTAGTCCTACATTGCAGAATCTCGTGTTCGTTGGCAACCGGGCCTCCGGAGGGGGAGGAGCGTTCCTTAATCGGAGTACGAATGCCGGAGTCTCGGCGGAGCCCTCGCTGGTGAACGTCCTTTTTCTCAAGAACGGAGCCTCGAGTGGAGGAGCTATACTGAATAAGGCCAGTGATGGTACTGCGACTGTATCGGTTCAGTCGGGCACGTTCACCGCAAATACCGCCTCCAGTAATGGTGGTGCGATTGCGATCTCACAAATCAATGGCAGTGCGAGCGCAACGATCCAGAACACGATTCTATGGGGCAATAGTGCAGGGAACAGTGGCGATGAGGTTTACGAGTCTACTACTTCACTCGATTTGTTGACCCTTGATTACTCTATCGTTGAGGGAGGCGGTAGCGCCATCGCCAACAACACGTCATCTTTTGGGGATGGTGCGGGCAACCTTGACCAGGATCCGCAATTTGCGTCTACATCCCTTCCGGACGGAAGCGACGCCATCTACGGCTCTGGGGACGACGGCCTGCACGTGCAGTCCGGTTCCCCCGCCATCGATGGTGGAGACAGCGGCAAGCTGCCGGCTGGAGCCTCCACCGACCTTACGGGCGATACCCGGGTGCAGGGCAACGATGTGGACATCGGCGCCTACGAGGGGCCGCCGGATACCGCCGTCGATTCGTCGCCCCCCTCCAACCTGACGGTGGACGACCCGTCGACGCTGGTCTATCGGAATAGCACCACCTCCGGGTCGAACCAGCTAACGGTCACCTACAGCTACAGCGACGCGACCCCGGACACGACGACGATTACGCTGAGAGATGAAAACAGCAACACCGCAAGCTTCGGGGTCGACGACAGCGGCTACGCGGGCGACGACAGCCCGAAGACGGTGACCCTCGATTTGTCGAATCCGAAAACCGAGAACGGGGGATTGGTAGAGGGAAACACGTACGACATCGGGGTGAGAGCGACCGACGACTTCGGCAATACGGAGACAACGACGGGTGCCGATCGGGTGACGATCGACAACACCGCCCCCTCGTCCGTCTCGATCGACACGCCCGACGACGGCGCGGTCGTGTCGTCGCAGGGCACGATTGCCGGGTCGGCCGGGGACGGTCAGGTGCTCAAGGACGTTGGGGTGATCATCCAGCGGGACAGCGACGGCAACTACTGGACCGGGAGCGGTTGGCAGAGCAGCACCGACACCGTCGCCGCAAGCGCCGGGGATGGGGCGTTCGATGATCCCAATGAAAACTGGTCCTACGACGCCAGCAGCATCACGGGAGAAGACACCTACACGGTCACGGCGACGGCGCGGGACTCGGCGGACAATGTGGCAGACTCCTCCCCAGTGGCCTATACGATCGACACGACGGCCCCCTCCAGTGTCACGGTGGAGAGCCCAGTGGACTCCACGTTTCGCCGAACCGGTCAGACGCTCGACGTCAGCTATAGCTACAGCGAGCCCCGCCCGGACTCCGCGACCATAACGTTCGACGACGGGGCGGGGAATACCGCGAGCTTCGGGATCGACGACAGCGGCTACGCCGGGGGCGGCTCTCCGAAGACCGTGACGCTCGACCTCTCTTCTCCGACGGCGACGGCGGGCGACAGCCTCACCGATGGGGCGACCTATGACCTGACGGTGACGGCCCGCGACTCAGCCGGCAACAGCAGCAGCGCGACCGGCGCCGACCGCCTCACGATCGATGAGACCGTCCCCACGACGACGCAGATCGTGCGCTCCTCCCCCGCGACCGATTCGACGAATCAGTCGACCGTTACCTTTTCGGTGACCTTTTCCGAGGTGGTGGACGCCATCGACACCGGCGACTTTTCCGTCAACAACGACCTTGACAGCGATCCCTCGATTACGGGCGTGAGCACGGATAGTGCAAAAAGCGTGGAGGTGACGGTGGGCTCCATCTCCGGGGACGGCACCGTCGGCCTCGACATCGACGAGTCGTCTGATATTCAAGACCGGGCCGGAAACGCCCTTGACGAAACCGAGCCGAGCACCGACGAAGAATACACGATCGACAACACCGCGCCGACGCTGACGGCGATCACGCGCTCCTCGCCGACGAGCGACTCGACGAACAACACGAGCGTCACCTTTGCGGTGTCCTTTTCCGAACCGGTCACGAACGTTGATCCGAGCGACTTCGACCTTACCGGTTCTCCCGGCACCGACGCGCTGGTCGACGACGTGAGCACCCCCACGTCCGGCGACACGACCGTCACCGTTTCGGGGCTGCTGTCGGACGGCACCGTCGGGCTGGCGGCCGCAAGTGGCACTGACATTCAGGACCCGGCCGGGAACGGGCTCGACACCTCCGTCGCGCCCTCCCCCGACGAGACGTATATCATCGACAAAACGTCCCCGTTCGTGACGACGATCACGCGCTCGTCCCCGACCAGCGACTCGACGAACAACGAAAGCGTCACCTTTGCGCTGTCCTTTTCCGAACAGGTTCTCGACCTCGACCCCGCCGACTTTTCGTTCAGCAGCACCCCGGGTGGGACCGCCTCCATCGACGGCATCAACGCCCCGCTGTCCGGCGACACGACGATTACCGTTTCGAACATCAGCGGAGACGGCACCCTCCAGCTTGAGGTGAGCGGTGGCGGGACGACGCAGGACATCGCCGGCAATGGACTGGAGACCTTCGTCTCATCGACCAACGAAGCGTACACGGTAGACAACACCGCGCCGTCGGGAACGGCCATCACCCGCTCCTCGCCGACGAGCGACTCGACGAACAACTCGAGCGTCACCTTCACGGTCTCCTTTTCCGAAACGGTCAACGGTCTCGGTACCGACGATTTTGCCGCCAACACCGGTGCCGGAGTCAGCGCCGCCGTATCCAGCCTCAACACGCCGACGTCCGGCGACACGACCGTGACGGTGGGTTCCATCTCCGGGGACGGCACTCTCGGGCTCGACATCGACGACGGGGATAACGACGTGACGGATGGGGTCGGCAATGTCCTCGACGACACGGAACCGTCAACCGACGAGACATACACGATCGACAACACCGTGCCGACGGTGACGGCGATCACGCGCTCGTCCCCGACGACCGATTCAACGAACAACGAGAGCGTCACCTTCGCGGTGTCCTTCTCTGAGAAGGTCGAGGGAATTGACCTGGCGGCGTTCGCGCTCAACACGACGGTCAGCGCCTCGATTGCGAGCATAAGCACCGCGGGAGACACGACGGTGACCGTCGAATCCATCTCTGGAGATGGAAGCCTTGGGCTGGACCTCGACAGCGACGGCACCATCCAGGACCTGGCGGGCAACGGCCTCGACACATCCGAGCCGCCGACCGACGAGACGTACACGATCGACAACACGGCCCCGACGATTAACAACATCGGGGCGACCAATCCCTCCGCGCGAGACGTGGAGGTCACCGTAGAAACGGACGAACGAGTTGACGATGTCGATTCGGCCCTGCAGGTCGACATCAGTGATGCGGAGACGGCGACGCTTACGCGCAGTGATTTTTCCGTCAGCGGGAGCGGGCCATACACCTACACGGCCCTCTACAGCGGGTCGAGCGACGGCACCTATACCGCGACGCTGACCACAGCGAGGGATCCGGCGGGGAACGACGGGGCCGGCGGCGAGTCCGCCAGTGTGAGCGTGACAACCTCCGGTCCATCCACCGCGCCGACGCTCTCGGCCACAGCGGTGGCGGGCGGCGACATTGACCTCGGCTGGAATGACGTGGACGACGGGACGGCCACCTATTCGCTGCGGCGGAGCACGACCTCGGGCGGGGGCTTCAGCGAAATCGCCATCGTCTCCGACGACAACAGCTCGAGCTACAGCTACACGGACCCCTCCAGTGGACTGACGGAGGGAACGCGGTATTACTACGTCGTCGTCCCGATTGATGGATCGAGCAATCTGGGCTCTCCGTCCAATGAGGCGGCGGCGACCTCCGACGCCACGAGTCCGACCAACCTTACGATTGCCACGCCCGCCGATTCGGTGTTCCGTCAGTCGAGCCAGACGCTGGAGGTGGGCTACAGCTACCAGGAGCCCCGCGCGGACACCGTAACGATCCGCTTCGCAGACGGAGGGGGCAACACCGCACGCTTCGGCGTGGACGACAGCGGCTACGCCGGGGACGAGAGTCAGAAGACCGTGACCCTGGATCTGTCCAGTCCGACCACGGGCGACCTCTCGACGGAGGGCACCTACGAGCTGACAATCACGGCGGCCGACTCGGCGGGCAACAATGCCTCCACGTCGGCGGCCGGTCGGCTGACGATTGACGACACGGCACCCACCCTTCAGGCCGCTGTCATCGAGGGGGACCGTCTCTTCCTGACCTACGATGAGATTCTGGACGAGAGCTCTGTGCCGGCGACGGGCGATTTTGTAGTAGAGGTAAACGGCTCGACGGCCAGTCTGAGCGCTACAGACGTTCGTGCCGACTCGGCCGTCGTGGAGCTTGCCTCGGCCGTACAGGCCGGCGACGCGGTAACCGTCGATTACACGGCGGACGCAAATCCGATTCAGGATCGGGCCGCGAACGGGGCGTCGGACCTGTCCGGGGTCTCGGTGCTGAACCAGACCGACGAGACGACCCCGCCCGCCAACCTGACGCTGGATGCTCCCACCGATTCCACGTTCCGGCAGACGACCCAGACGCTCGACGTGGGCTACAGCTACGACGAGGCCCGGCCCGATACGGCCCTGATTCGGCTGGTCGATGGGAGCGGCGGCGTACAGGCGCGCTTCGACATCAACGATAGCGACTATGGTGGAAACGACACCACCAAGACGGTAACGCTGTCCCTGTCGGCGCCGGACAGCAGCGCCCTGTCGGCAGGGCAGACCTACGACCTCCGCGTGACGGTGGCCGACTCGGCGGGGAATGCCACCTCGACCGTGGGCACCGATCGCCTCACCCTCGACGACACGGCCCCCGCCCTGCAGGCGGCGCGCATCGACACGACGAGCCTCGTCCTCCGGTACAATGAGGTTCTGGATGCGGGGTCCGTGCCGGGGGCGGATCGGTTTGGCGTCCAGGTCGATGGGGAGGCGGCGACGATCGCCTCCGTCGACGTGGGGGGCGACACCGTTCAGGTAGCGCTCGCGTCGTCGGTGCAGGCCGGGGACCCCGTCACGCTCAGCTATACGGCCGGCCCGAACCCGATCCGGGATCGCGCCCAGAATGAGGCCGCGGACCTCTCGGACCGGTCCGTGACCAACAACACCGCCGACACCACGCCGCCGACCCTTTCGTCGATTGCCGATCAGACGATCGACGAGGACGGAACGACCGGCGCGGTGGCCTTCACGGTGAGCGACAATCAGGACCCGGCGTCGGACCTGACGCTATCGGCGAGCTCGGACAATCCGGCCCTGGTGCCCAACGACAGTCTTACACTGGGCGGAAGTGGGACGGATCGGACGATTGAGGCAGTGCCGGTACCCGACTCCAGCGGGACGGCTCAGCTTTCGATTACGGCCGAGGACACGAGGGGGAACGCGGCGACGGAAGACGTTGTCCTTACGGTCGAGGCGGTAAACGATACCCCGACCGTCGTGGTGAACGAGGGCCTCACGGTGGCCGAGGGGGCCGACAGCACGATTGCCGGCGACCGTCTTCGGGCGACGGATGTGGAAAGCGGGCCGTCGGCCCTAGCCTACGGGGTGACGACGGCCCCGTCCAATGGGGTGCTCTACGACCGGGGGGAGGACACGACGATCTCACAGGGCGAGACCGTCACGCAGGCGGAGGTGAATGCGGGCACGCTTCAGTACCGCCACGATGGGACGGAGGCCGCCGACGATTCGTTTGCGGTTGTGGTGACCGACGGGGACGGGGCCGCCTCGGACACCGCGACCGTCTCGATTGACATCCTTCCGGTCAACGAT
>CAZTDC010000173.1:0-6775 GCA_964612165.1 uncultured Salinivenus sp. | reverse complement strand
GAAACCTCTGCCCACGGGACGGGTGTTGTATCGCTCGTGCTCCAGTGTATCCTTCGTTTTCGTACTGAGATTTGAATGGCCTTTTCGTTTGGCTACAGTCCGTGGCTGCTGGTCGTGTCGCTGCTCCTGGCGGGAGGCCTCACGTACTGGAGCTATCGCATTACAATTCCCGCCATTGGCACCGGGTGGCGATGGCTACTGGGCAGTCTCCGATTCATTGCACTTGTCCTCCTTTGCTTCCTCCTGCTGAAGCCCGTCGTACGCCAGCTCAATGAGACCGAGCGCCCCCCCATCCTGGCCGTTTTAGTCGACGACAGCGCGAGCATGCGGGTGGTGAACGGCGGAGCGGAGGATACCTCGGCGCAGGCCGTGCGCGACCAGCTTCGCTCCGTGCTGACGCCACTCCTCGGCGAGGGGCCCGGCTCTGCTCGCGTCTTCGCCTTTGACCAGTCCCTGCGGGGCCTCTCCGATTCTCCCCTCAACGCCCTCGCCTTCGAGGGCACGCGGTCGGACTTGGACGCTGCACTGCAGGGTGTGAAGGAAAGCCTTCAGGGGGAAAACCTGCGCGGCATTGCGCTCGTCTCTGACGGCCAGTATAACAGCGGTCGCAATCCTGCCCGAGTGGCCGATCGCTTTTCCATTCCCGTTCACACCGTCACGGTGGGCGATACGACCCGCCGTCGCGACCTCCAGGTGCGACGTGTCGCCACCAATGACCGCGCGTACGTCGATACGCAAGTCCCAGTTCGGGCAACGCTCGGGGCCGAGGACGTAGGGGGTACATCCACGACCGTTTCTCTACTGCAGGACGGCGACGTGCTCGCCGCCACGGACGTAACTCTCCCCGACGGAACCGCCGAGCTGGCGGTGGACCTGAACTACCGGCCCGAGAGTGCGGGCCTGAAGCAGTTGACCGTGCGGGCCGCCCCGGTGTCGGGAGAGGCCACCACCCGCAACAACGTCCGCTCCGTCTCCCAGCGAGTGCTGGAGAACAAGCGGCAGGTTCTGCTCCTCGGGGCTGCCCCCTCCCCGAGCTTCGCTGCGCTCCGGCGCGTACTTTCCCGAGACGCCAACACGACCGTCACTGCCCGGGTGCCGCAAAAGGACGGCTCCTTCTACGGCGGCCCCCTGCCCGATTCCCTCGATCGCTACGAGGTGATCGTCTGTGCCGGCTTCCCGAGCACGGACGTGCCCAACCAGCCCATTGAGCGCGTTGCACAGCAGTTGGAGGACGAAACCCCGGCCCTGTTCTTTCTCGACCGCCAGACCGACGTCGCGGCCTGGCGCACACAATTCGGCGACGTCCTCCCTGCCATTCCAAACTCTGATCGTCTTACGTTTGCCGAGGCCTCGTTTGCGCCCGTCGAGACGGAGCGAACACATCCGGTTTTTCAGATCGACGACGCGGACGTGGGGCTTTTCAAACGCCTTCCGCCCTTAACCATCCCCTCCACGGCCTGGACGCCCACGCCCGACGCCACAGTGCTGGCTCAGGCCTCCCGCCCCGCGCTCTCATCGAACGATCCCCTGCTCCTCGTACGGAAGCGGGCCGGCCAGCGCACCGCAGCCCTACTGGGCACCGATACCTGGCGGTGGGCCACCCTCTCGGCCGACCTGGAAGCAGCGGGTCCGCTCTGGCCCGGACTCGTCACGAATCTGCTCCGCTGGGTCGCCACCCAAAACGACGACAGACAGGTGCGCGTGGAACCAGCCACCGCTACCTTCGAGGGTGAGGAGCCCGTCTCGTTCACGGGCCAAGTCTACGACGGAAGCATGTCTCCCGTCTCCGACGCGACGGTGGAGGTCACGATCACCGACTCGACAGGCACGGAGTATCCCCACTCGATGGACCCCCTTGGCAACGGCCGCTACGACCTAACCGTGGGCTCGCTCCCGGAAGGGACGTATCAATACGAAGCCGTTGCCCGCCGGAGCGGAACCTCTCTCGGGCGCGATGAGGGCCAATTTTCGGTGGGCACCCTTCGACTCGAATACCAGAAGACACGTGCCAATCCGGTCCTCATGCGCCAAATCGCCGCCCGATCCGGCGGCAATACGTACACGGCCGACAATGCCTCGTCTCTCCCTTCCGACCTAGCCGCGTCGCCGGATTTCTCGTCTACCGTTGTGACGAACACGACGGAAGCCGAGTTGTGGCGCACGTCCCTCTTCCTGATTGTCATTCTGATTCTGCTGGCCAGCGAGTGGACTCTTCGCAAACGTTTCGGGTTAACGTAGGGAGTGTGCCGAATCTCTCAACCGGAGCAGCCGTTTATGAAGAGGCCTGTTTCCGGAGGTTTTCGGACGTCACTCGGGCAGGCTCGGACGTGTCGAATGAGCCCAAGGTCTCTCTATGTTGTCCACCGTCTCCCCCGCTGATCAAAGTCACCTCCCGGACGCTCTCGCTAACACCTCGACGGACGAGCAACCGCTTGCGCAACTGCTCGTGACGATTCGCCGCCACCTCCACATGTACCCGGAGGTGGGCATGAACGAGCACGAAACGTCCCGTTTCATCCGCCAGACTCTCGAAGCATACGGCCTCGACGTCCACGGTCCCATCGCCGGCACGGGGCTCTACGTGGACATTGACGGAAACGGCTCCAGGGGACACGTGGGCTATCGCGCCGACATTGACGCCCTTCCCGCTCAGGACCAGAAACGGGTCTCTTATCGCTCCCAGCATTCGGACGTCGCGCACCTCTGCGGCCACGACGCCCACACGGCGGTTGGAATTGGGGTTGCTCTCACCCTCCACGCTCACCGCGACGAGCTGGAGGGCCGGGCTCGCGTCTTCTTTCAACCCAATGAAGAAGGGCTGCCCAGCGGCGCCCCCCTCATGATCCGCTCGGGCATCGTCGAAGGACTCGACGCCGTGTACGCCATTCACGTCGACCCCACGCTGGACGTGGGACGTTACGGTCTCATCACGGGCGCGGCAACCGCCTCCTCCGACCGGTTCGATGTACGCATTCGACAAGAAGGGACCGGACACTCGGCTCGGCCACACGAGGGGGTGGACACGGTCTGGATCGTCTCGCAGCTCATGAATCAATTCTATCAGGTGGCCGGCCGCGTCACCGACGCGCGAAACCCGAGCGTCCTCACCATCACGAAGATGGACGGAAGCGAGGCGCACAACGTCATTCCGGAGGAAGCCTCCTTCGGTGGCACGCTGCGCACCGCATCTCCCGACGACCGTCGGACCATCCGCGAGTACATGCGTCGCACTGCGCAGCGCCTGGAGGACCTGCACAGCGTCCACATTGACCTGGACTTTGAGGACGGCTCTCCCCCCGTCATCAACGACGAAACCGCCATCGAGAACGTCGAGCACACCATCAAGGAGGCCTTCGGCGAACAGGCGATCCACTGGATCGACCAGTCCAGCATGGGCGGCGAGGACTTTGCGCACTACCTCAAGCACGTGCCGGGCGCCTTCATCCGCGTCGGAACAGCGTCGGGACCGGAGACGAGCTTTCCGCTCCACCATCACCGGTTCGACATCGACGAAACGCCCCTCGCCCCAACCGCCCGCCTGATGGCACGGGTCCTCATGAAGCACCTGAAACACAACCTCACGGAGCTCGACAGTCCTCCCTCCAATGCCTCCCATTCGAACAATGGGCAAGCCGAACGGACCCGGCAATCCTGAGCCGTGCGCTTCCGCTATGGACGCCGCTGCTGCTTTGCGGGCCTGCCCTCTTACGCCGGTCCGTCCCTTTTCGCTTCCAACTCTTCCTTTCAGTCCAATTTGACGAGGATCTCCCCTCCACCTATCTTTACGAAGGGCGAAGCTTCTTCTTACTTCGACGGGCGTCGTTCCCATGTCTCGCCTACCCCTTCTCCTTCCTCTCTTGCTTGTCTTCCCCCTCCCGACCGTCGGGCAATCCGTGCCCGATTCCGGGGACGTGGTCATTAACGAGGTGATGTACGCCCCAAGTCCCTCGTCCAACGAGTTCATCGAGCTCTACAATCGGTCGGCCCAAGCAGTGAACCTGAACCGGCTGGAGTATGCCGACGAGAACCGCGACTTTGCTCCGGTCGCCTCGACCGATACACTCCTCGCACCCGACGAATACGTGATTCTGGTTCGCGACACGATGGACTTCCGGGACGCCTTCCCGTCCGTCGCCTTTTTGGCTCCAGTCGGCTGGGACGCGCTCAACAACGGCGGCGATACCGTCATTCTTCGAGACGCCCCCTCTGGCTTGACCATAGACGCGGTACCCTACGACCCATCCTGGGGTGGCAGCGACGGCAACGCGCTCGAACGCATCGACCCGGACGCCCCCTCCAACCGCGCAGACAACTTCGGCACGTCGCAGGCGGAGGCTGGAGCCACTCCAGCCGCTGAAAATAGCATTTTCAACCCCGACGAAACGCCCCCGAATCTGGTGCAGGTCACCCCGTCGCCGAGCGGCGATTCGATCTTCGCTCGGTTTTCGGAACCGGTCGATCCCAGCACGGTGTCGGCCTCGGCCTTCGCCCTCAATGCCTCCGAAACGCCAAGCATCGACGACGCCACCGTGAGTGACACATCGGCGGTCCAGGTCGTCTGTGTGCTTGACCGCGCGCTCTCGACCGGCACCTTCACGCTGGTCGCGACCGACGTGGCGGATCGTCAGGGAAACGTGCAGAGCGAAACCGAAGCGTCCTTCCGCTATTTCTTGCCGGAAGTGCCTGCGCCGAAGGACCTCGTGATCACAGAAATTCTCTACGCTCCCGAGACCGGAGCAACGGAGTTCATCGAGATCTATAACCGATCGGACAAGACTGTCGACCTAGGCGCGCTATCGTACGCTGATGAAAATCGCGACTTTGACCGGCTCGCGCCCCGCCTCACGCCTCTGTCTCCGGATTCGCACGCCGTGATCGCACGGGACAGAAAGGCCTTCGCCTCTTCGTTTCCAGATGCGTCCACCCGAGAGCCGGAGGGCTGGGACGCCCTCAACAACGGCGGTGACATCGTTGTCCTCCGTCACGCCCCGTCGACCACCGTGATCGACGCGGTGCCCTACGAGCCCTCCTGGGGCGGTGACGACGGAAATTCTTTGGAACGCATCGATCCCGCCGGGCCCTCGAACTCGGCATCGAACTTCGGCTCCTCAACGGCCGAGGCCGGCGCCACACCGGGCAGCCGCAACAGCATCTTTGACCCCGATGAATCGGCCCCGGTGCCGGTCTTTGCGGAGCAGGCCGGCAAAACGAGCGTCACCATCACCTTCTCGGAGCCCCTCCGGGCTGCTACGGTGACCACAGGCGCCTTCACCTTCTCCTCTACGACTGTAACGGACGCTCGCGTTCAAAGCGACACGCTCGCGGTCCTCACGCTGGACAACCCGCCGTCGGGCACCACGATTCAGGTCGATGGGGTGCAGGACCAGGTGGGCAACGAACTGAAAAGTGGCTCGATCGCTCTTGCCTTCCAACCGCAGCAGGAACAGATCGTCATCAACGAAATCCTGTTTGATCCCCGACGCGATGATTTTGACGATCGCCCCAATCAAGTCGAGTACGTCGAGCTCTACAACCACACCGATCGTCTTCTCTCCCTCCGCGACCTCTTCCTCACAGATCGCCCCAACGAGCGCGGCACGGCCGATACTACCCGCGCAGGACAGCGCACCGCCTTCGCGCCGCGCAGCTACGGGGTCGTAGCCGCCAGCCCCAACGACGCACAAGCCGCAGACTCCTCTCAGCTCGCCAGGGCCTTTCCCAATGCCCCCCTCACCACCGATTCGGTGGCCTTCCTCCCCGTTGACGCCCAACGTCTCGGCCTCAGCAATGACGGCGACCTCGTTCGCCTCCACCGGGCCGACGGCACCCCGATCGCCGAGGTCCCCTATACGCCGGACTGGCACTCGTCCAGCCTCGAAGAAACAAAAGGCACCGCCCTCGAACGCATCAGTCCAACGGGCAGCGCGGCTGCTGCCACCAACTGGACCAGCAGCCCCGATTCCAGGGGCGGCACGCCGGGCCAGAAAAATGCTGCTTCTCTTACGCCCCCCGACGACGCCCCCGAGACGGGCCTCAGCATCACACCAAGCCCCTTCCCCATTAGCGGCGCCACTCGCATCCGCTACACGCTCGACGGCGTGCCCAATCTCGTCCGTGCTCGTATCTTCGATGCCCGAGGCCGGGAAGTGCGCACCCTCGAAGACGCCCGTCTCACGGGACGAACCGGGGAGCTGATCTGGAAGGGTCGCAACGACAATGGCAATCGCGTGCGGATCGGGGTGTATGTCGTCCTCTTCGAAGCGGTCCGGGCTGAGGAAGGCAGCGTCGTCCAATTCAAGGAGCCAGTCGTCGTGGCCCGCTCCCTAAACTGACGGCCGGTGCAACTGCCAAGGAAGCCTCTAAGCCTAAACGCCTTTGAGGATGCCCGACCGTGGCAGCGGATCGAACAACTGGGACAGGCGGCGATAACGATTGGAACGCGAGAGACGCATAAAAGACATCGGTCCTTATGGCCCTGTCGGAGCCTCGATAATCGTAACTGGTCCTCCCCCCATCCGCGCGCCTGTCCCCCAACCCGGAGAGCTGTTGCCCTCCAACAACTTCGTAAACGGACAAACCTGGAACAGCCATTTTCGACTGGTCGTTAGGGGTCCTCCAGAACAACCTTGACCGTTTTTATTGCACGCATCAGCGCCTCTCCTCATGGCTACCGCTACCGAAACCACTCCAGACACGCCGATCGACATTAGCACCAACGCAGCGAAGGAGATTCGGAAGATTATTCGGAAGAAAAATATCCCCGACGGCTATGGAC
>CAZTDC010000172.1:0-6833 GCA_964612165.1 uncultured Salinivenus sp. | reverse complement strand
AGCACGTCGAGGGAGAGGGCGGTCGGGATGGGAAATCGACTCAGGCCGGAGGCGAATGTAACGTCCGCCAGGGTGGCCGAAAACACCTCGGTGCTGTCCACCGTGAGCGACGCGGTGCCGCTGGCCGGCAGATACACCGATCGTTCCCGAATGGTGCGCTCCACGTCCGAGTACGAACGGAGCGTCAGGGTGGCGTTGTTGCCCGTTTCGCTCTTGGACACGGGGAACCGAAGCACAATCGCCTCCGCAGAGTCGGTCTGCACCCACGTCTGGTCGTCAGCATCCCAGACGTAGACGCCCGTGCTTTCGTCGAAGCGGAAGCGACCGTCGTCGGTCACCTCAATCACAGAGGAGAGCTCCGTGCCGAGTCGGGCGGCCCAGTCCGCCGATGTGGCGACCCCGTCGTCGAGTCCCAGAACGTTTTTGACCGTTGTCGAAAACGCCCCCTGTTCCAGCGTACGCATGCTTTCCGCAAGCCCGTCCAACGCCGATTCGATGTGCTCCCGGGCCTGCTCCGGAGACACTTTTTGGGTCACGCCGGCCTGATCGCAGCTCGCGACGATCAGTCCTAGAAGGAGAACGAAGAGCGGAGCCATCCAGGAGTGACGGCGCGTGTCCATGAGCATCACCGTATTCTGTGTGGGTTTGCGGATCGGAGTGGGCGTGGGAACAGGTGTTTTCGCTATGGCGGACTACGTCTCCGTCGGAGCGCCCGGCGCAATCGTGTCGAGGGCGTCGACGAAGACCTCCTCCGGCTGGGCCCCCGTCACGGCCTGCTCATCGTTGAAGACATAGCACGGGACGCCGGTCACGCCCCGCTTCTCGGCCTGCTGCTGACTCTCGCGCACCGCGTCGGCGTACTCGTGTCCGTCAAGCACGGCCCGGGCGTCGTCTTCGTCAAGGCCCGCCTCCGCGGCACACTCCACGAGGACGTCTCGGTCGGAGACGTTTCGGCCCTTGGTGAAGTAGACACGGAAGAGGGTCGTGGCCATCTCGTCGGCCGCCTCCTGGCCCTCCTTCTCTTCGGCCCAGAGCACGAGCCGATGCGCGTCGGCCGTATTGGGCGCTACCTCAATGGCCTCGAAGTTGAAGGTGAGCCCGTCTTCGCCGCCCATCTCCTCGATGCGCTCGAACATGCGCTCGGCCCGGGACCAGCTGCCGAACTTGCGCTCCAGCACCGCGCGGAAGTCCTGGCCGTCGGCGGGCATGTCGGGCTGAAGCTGGAAGGGGCGCCAGCGTAGCGTCACGTCGAGGTCGGGGCGCTGAGCGAGGGCGTTCTTGAGCCGGGCACGGCCCACGTAGCACCACGGGCAGGCAATGTCGGCGTAGACGTCGATGGTCATGGCAGGGCGTTGCGTTTGGGATCAGACGGTGGAGGTGTCTTTAACGTCGGCTGCCCCACATCGTTGTCGGTTGCCAGAGTTACGAGTTCTGAGTCATGGGGGCCGCTTCGGCTAAGCAGCTGCATCAGTCGTCAGAGGGCGTGAGGGTTTCGACAGTAGCGGTGGTGGCGGCGCCGATGGCGGCTGCGGTATTGCCCCCAATGGCGAAGACACGCCCGTCGATCGCGGTGCCCGCCAGGCCGTGCCGAGGCGTAGGCATGGGCGGCTGCTCGGTCCACGCGTTGGCCGCTGGGTCGTAGGCCCACGTGTGCTCGTACACGCCTCCCCCTTCCGAAAAGTATTCGCCGCCGAACACGTAGAGGGTGCCGTCAAGCGCCGCACCGGCCAGTCCCCCGGAGGGCTGCGGCAGCGGGCTCAGCTCCGTCCAAGAATCTGCCTCGGGATCGTAGCGCTCCAGCACGCTCAGGTTGTTGATGTCGCCCGCCTCGCGCCGCCGTCCGGCCGCCACGTAGAGCCGGCCATCGATGATGGCACCGGTGGCGCTGCTGCGTGCGGTGGGAGCCGGCTTCGCCCTGCTCCAGGCGTCGGCCGCGGCGTCGTACACGAGATGTGTATCCGTCGCGCCCTGCGCCTCGTCGGTCGCACCGTGGAGGCTTCCGGTGATCAGGTGGATCCGATCGTCGAGCGAGAGGGCGACTGTTTCGCCGAGGGGCTCAGGCATCGCCCCAATCCGGGTCCACTGCTCTCCATCGAAGGCGTACACGTCGTTCCGAAACTGAAACCCATTGCGCAGGGTCTCGCCGACGAAGCCCCCGAACCCGTACACCTGTCCTTCAGCGGCGCCAAGCACGATGTGGTGACGAGGCGACGGAAGGTCCGGCCCTTCGGTCCACTCGTTCGTCCCCGGGTCGAAAAGGACCGTGCCGCTGAGCGTCGTGAACGACCGATTGCTGTCGGCTCCGGAGCGGAGTCCGCCCGCGACGACGATGTTGCCGTCCCAGGTCGTGCAGTAGACCTCCTGGGTAGCCCAGGGCAGTGCCGGTGCCTCGCTCCACGCGACCGCTCCCGGAGCAAAAGCGGATTGCATCCAGGTCCAGGGCCGAGTGGCGAGTGCCCCGGCGCTCGCCGTGCCGAGGCGGAGGAAGTGACGTCGGGACAGCGGCATGATTGGAAGGATCGGCGATTCAAAGTGGACGATTGGTCAGCATCAGTACTCTCCCGCGGAACAGACGTTCAAAAGCCGGCACCGCCAGAAACTACCTGAATCCGCACATGCTAGGCGTTTCATATCTCTCTTAGGAACTGGTTTGATTTCACACGTTTGCATCATGAACACCACATTATGATCGCAGGTCGGTCGGCCCCGGCCGGTCTTTCCTTTCGTATTGGTTCATGCGCTCCGCGGGGAAAACGGAGCGAGGTCAATCTCCTAGACCAAAGACTTCAAGACAAAATCAAAAAGAAGCCGTACATGACGTTGGTTCCTCTCCCTCGGAATCTTGTACTACTAAATGACGGAGCGCAATTGGATTTTGGCCTTGGATGGTCTCCGTCGGGATGCCCGGTTGAGGAACAGGACGCGGATGATTTGACCGTTGGACGATCAACTTCGTCGTGGCCGGATTTTTCGTGGATGGCGGTGGAACTCAGACCTCGTGATTTCGGAGCCCCCGTTGTTGGTGCGCGTGTGGAGTGGGGGCTGCGGAAAATAACAGGGGCAGAAAACCCACTTTTCACGCAGCCACTTTCGCACTGACTGAAAAGGTACAGTCCACGCCCTATGTCCCTCCCTCTTTTTCGAATGAGTTGGGGTGCCTCTCGACTGGCAAGCGCGACAGTCCCTGGTCTAATCGGGGGCGCTTGTCTCGCAATTGCGCTCCTACTGGCGGCGGTGTCTCCTGCTCGCGCTCAGCAGCAGGACGATGCAACGCTTCGAATCCTGGTGACCTCGGAGAAAAATGGCAACCCCTTAGTGGGGGCGAACGCCCTTCTCACCCGTACGGAGACCGACGACACGGAGGACGGTCGTCGATACACCGGTGTCACAGACACGGATGGATACTATCAGTTCGATGAGGTTGTCCCGGCCTCCTATCGGCTCCAGATCAGTTTCGTCGGTCACGAAACGTACACCAAGGTCTTCTCCCTCGATCCCGGTGACCGGGTGGTCGAGCGAATCAGCTTGAAGGCAAAGCCGAAGCAGCTCGACGACGTGGTGGTGCAGGGGGAGCGGCAGGTTACCACCGGAGAGGCGGGAGTCCGCACCATAACCACGAGCAGCATCGATCGGCTTCCGACGGCTGCCCCCGGGGGCGATCTTGCCACTAAGCTCCAAACGTTGCCGGGCGTTGTGACCGTTGGGGGACGAGGAGGAGATTTCTATATCCGAGGCGGAACTCCCTTTCAGAATCAGGTTCTGGTTGACAATCTGCCGGTCGTAAAGCCGTTCCACATCTCGAGTGCATACTCCGCATTTCCAAGCGAGATGGTCCAGAATGCGGACCTCTTCACGGGTGGGTTCAGTGCCGAGTACATGGGTGCGACCTCGGCCCTGCTCGATGTGGAGGTGGCGCCCGGAAACATGAAGGACTTTGAAGGCAGCGTGGCCTTCAGTCCATCCCTTGTGTCCCTGCAGGCCGAGGGACCGGTTGACGAGGGAAAAGCGTCCTTCAACGTCATGGGACGGGTTTCTACGATCGAGCAGACGTCTCCCTTCCTCACGTCCCAGGAAGCCCCGTTCTCGTTCTACGACGTCTTGGGGCGGTACACCTACCGGGCGGATAGATTTCATTGCAACGCAACGGGTTTACGGACGGGCGATCAAGGCCGCATCAACCCCGATCGGGATCTGTCCCTCTCCTGGTCAAACACGGTCATAGGGGCTCGCTGCCGAGGCGTGGGAAGTGTGTACGCCAGTCCCTTCGACATAACGATGGGGTACAGCAACTACCAGAATGGAGAGACGGAAGATGGGGGGAGCGGGCGCACAGCCGGTCTGCGGCAACTCTTCTTTAAGGCCAACTTGCAGACAGAGGCCTTAGGGCTTCCGCTTGATTACGGGTTTGACCTCCGACTGTCTCGCTACACTGCAGCCTTGGACGAGCGGTTTGTGAATACCCAGGCGTTTGAGGTCCCTGCCGAATCCTTTCGTGCACACGTCGGCACGGAACTGATGCCTCACCGACATCTCACCATCGAGCCGAGTTTTGGCTCGCAATTTACACTCAACACCGCCCCCACCATCGAGCCCCGGCTCCGGCTCTCCTATCGTCCAGGAGGCGGAGACGATCAGGAGGTGACCCTCGCCGGGGGCCGATACCGCCAGATCGACGCCGGCATCACCGACCAGCGGGACGCCGGCACAGTCTTTACTGTGCTCAAACCCAATTCCGAAGGCATTCCACCACAGGGTGCGCTTCATGGGCTCCTTGGGTACCGGCACCGCGTCGGATCGCACCTAGAGGCAAACGTCGAAGGGTACGTGAAGAACTACACAAACATCCCTGTGTCGAAGTGGACCATTGAGCCGACGCTTGCCATTGAGACGGCTCAAGCGGATGGGCTCGCATATGGAGCTGACCTTCGGCTCGAGTACGAGAACTCCCCGCTCTACGTCTCGCTCGGGTATGGCTGGGCAAAGGTGACGTACGAGGCCGTATCGGAAAGCCTCGGGGCCTGGATTGAAGGAGAAATCTTCGAGTACCCTCCTGCTCACGACCGCCGTCACAAGGTGAACGCAACGGCGAACTACAGCCTCGGGAAGTACACTGCGAGCCTCCGTTGGGAGTTTGGATCTGGACGGCCATACACGCAGATCTATGCGTTCAATCTCGCCCTTAATGTTCCCAACGAAAACCCACTCAGTGAGCCCGGAACGGCAGAGATTTACTTTAGCCGTCCGTATGGGAAGCGGCTCCCCTCCTATCACCGGCTCGACGTGTCGGTACGTCGAACGTTTGAGATCACGTCCCGCCTGTCCGTCAAAGCCAAGGCCGGCGTGCTTAACGCCTACAATCGGAAAAACATTGCCTACCTCGATGGAAGCACCCTTCGACGCGTCAATCAGACGCCCCTTCTTCCCTATGTCTCCGTTCAGACGCGGATAAACTGAGGCACCTGCACCGAAACAGCGGTTCCGGGAACTGGCGTCTGCAACGGTTCTCCTCGAAGCAGCGAACAGAGCGCACGGGAGGAATCCGACTTCCCTGCTGGTTTTTGCATTCTAAAAGTCATGTTCATCATGCGGTCGGTTTTGAACGACGGTCTCGTGATCCTTCTCATTGGACTGACGGCTCTGCTCTCGGGGTGCGAGAGCAGTTTTAATCCCCTGAATCAGGAAAAGGGAGATTACTCCCTCCACGGCGCCCTGAACGTGAATGCGGACACGAACTACGTGCGCGTGAAAGATCTCGACGCTCCGTTTACGGCCGATTCTACTCGGGAGCTGAACGTGACGGTGACGCTGACAGACGTAGATCGGGGCATGACGGAAACGCTTCAGGACACCGTCGTGCGGCACGGAGGCGTTTACACGCACAACTTCCGTGCTTTGATGGACATCAAGCCCGCAACGCAGTACCGAGTGACTGTGCATCCGGCGGAAGGAAGCGACAGCATACAGGCCACGACCACTACGCCTCGGATCGCAGAGGCTAGTGCCCAACCCACCGGAATGGACTGTGAGACCCCCATTCAACTCACGCTCAAACCGGTTCAGTCACCGGACAATGTGGACGTGGATGTCGGCTTTCGGATCGGAGGAAGTCCTCAGGAAACAGAAGTGGCTTTAACGCGCGGCGACGCTCCGAATGAGGTAAGTGCATCCTTTACCCCCCTGAGGATTCTGAATACACCCGAGCCGTGTACGTTTCCGGATCCGTCAAGTCCCCTACCGACGTGGTGTCACCAGCTCGACGCCCCTAGATTGACCGTTCGGTACACTCATTTCGGACCGAAATCCACCGAGTCGGTTGTAGGCGACAGCGTCGATGCGCCGAGAGGAATCGGGACACTCCGAAGCTACTATAGGGGCAGGCTCTCAGTCCCGATTGATGACTCAAACGTCTGTCAGCCGCAATGCGACTGCGGTGGATGGAGTCGACAGTTTTAGCGACCCCGTAAGCCCCTGACAGGGGGACCGGCGCACCGAGGACATGGCATATTCTACCTTTCGGGAATGGGCCCCCTGTCTCGTGGGGCGGAACCAGTAGAAGCCTCCGTCTCGGCGCTACCGCCCGCCAGCCCGATCAGTTGTGCCCATCCCTCAGAGCCGAGAGAGGATGGGGGAGCGAAGGAGGACGTCGAGGCAAAGAGGCTCGGCAGGTGCCCAGACGGTGGAAGTAAGGGACAAGAGGGGGACACGTACCATTCCAGGATTCCCCCTCCGAGGGCCTCAAACGGAGTAAGCCAGGCCCACTTACGTGGTACCGTTCCGATACATCTCCTCCACGTAGTCGATGAGCATGCGCTTCGCGCTGAAGGGGGCCGGCA
>CAZTDC010000171.1:0-6837 GCA_964612165.1 uncultured Salinivenus sp. | reverse complement strand
ACGACGTGGTGCTTCCGGGATGTCCGTCCGTTAGAATCGCGGTCGTATATCTGTGCCCCCGTTCTCCAAATCCGGTCAGCTTGATCGTCGGGCGAGACGCCTCCTGCGTAAGAATGATGTTCGCTGGAGTAAGGTGGCCGTGGCAGATGTCTTTCTCGTGAGCAGCACGAAGCGCAATGCACACCTGTCGGATAATCAAGAGCGCCTCCTTCACGGAGAGGGTCTTGTTCTCCTTCATGTATGTAATCAAGGTCTTGCCCTGGAAGTACTCCATCGCAATGAAGGGGCGCCCGTCGTCCTTCCAGTCCTCCCGTCCGTACCGGTACACGGTTACAATTGGCGCTTCGGGAGCCGACTCTCGCAGGTCCTGCAAAATGCGTCCTCCCTCCAGAAAGCTCTGGGCGTGCTCCGAGTCCGTGGCGTAGGGATTATCCAGAACCCGGAGCCGTACTTGTCGGCTGGCCTCGGGATCGTCCGCCAGGTGCACCGTCGCGAACTCCCCGCTCCTAAGCTCCCTGATTAGGTAGTATTTATCGAAGGGACGTCGATCCTGAAACGGATGGAGCACCCAGCTGGCGAGTTTGTAGCTCGTTCGTTGAGACACGCCCATCCACTCCCGAACCTGATAGCCAAATGTGCCCCTCGGTCTGTTGATCAGTACGACAAACGCAGCCACGAGCCCAACCCCCCCTGTGAGCACCAGAATAAACAAGAGCACTCCTCCTGTGTCCGTCTGCCCTAAATAGGTGGGCTGGAGGTTCAGCGAAAGTGCACGCTCCTCACCGGCGGCAAGCCGAGCGGTTTTCTGTGCTGTTGAGAAGCCCTCTTTGCTCACCGTCACCTGGTGCTTTCCCGAATCGACCGGCACCCGAAACCATCCGTCCGCTTCGGTCCGTCCATACACTGAATCGTCCACCTGAACGGTCGCGTCCGCCACGCCGGCATCGACAAAGAGCGCTGGCTCATTGCCCGCCCCGTCGTCCTCCGTCGGAAACGTCGTATCGATCGAGTCGGGCACACCGTCTTCATCCGCAGTTTCGGCCTCAACCGTCTGGTCCGGCTCCAGGCCAGCCACTGGCGGCCTCTCCGCGCCCAGTTCTACCAGCTGGAACGGCACCGTCTGGGCAAGCCCCGACTGGCCCTCCTCGTACACCACCGTGCGGGAGGCCGCCTGGTACCCCTCCTTCTCAATTACCACCCGATGCTGCCCCGGCCCCACACCGCTTATGACGAATCGGCCTTCCGGCCCTGTTTCTCCTCTCTCCTGGCCATCCAACGAGACAGCTGCCCCCTCGACGTTCGTCTCCACGATCAGTTTGCCGACATTGCCTCCCGAGCGGGGACTAAGCGACAGCGACAACGGCTTGGTCAGGCCCGACTCCAGGGTCACGCGTTGGGAGGCGTTCCAGTACCCCGACTTGCGAAGTTCCACCGTGCGCTCACCGGGGGTGAGGTCCCCAATGAGAACAGTCCCATCCTCCTCGGTCTCCCCAACTACCGCCCCGTCGACCACGACGTTTGCCTCCGCGACGTTGCTCTTCACGAGGATCTTCGCCTGCTCCTGAGCTTGACATACGGAGGGTGCCAGGGCCGACAGCGACAGCAGCAAACAGAGCCCCCCAATCCAACCCGCCAGAGGAGGAAATCGGCAGGGGGTATTCTCAAACAGAGTCACAGCTTCGTGTCTCCTCGGACATCGTCTCGAGAATGGGACGAGCTCACAAAAATGAAGCCTCGGGAACGGAGCATCTTCGCGTCTTCTATGTGTTCCAATCGAAGAGGTTTACCGAAACGGACTGAATGCCTGCGTTAGCGGATCGGAGACCGAGCGCATCGATTCGCCCAACTGCCGACCAGGGTCGACAGCGGTCCTGCTCGCTATCTCACTGCCGTTGCGGACTTCAGTCCATTCAGTACAGTAGGCCCCTGCTCGTACGTAACGTCAACGGGAATGCCTTCTCGTTCCAGCCGGTCGAGGTCCGCCCGAAGCTGATCCGGCATCGAGCCGTACTGATCGATGAATGCCGCTACGGCCTCGTAATCGCCATCCCCCTGTAGCGTCAAAATTTTGCGGGAAAGGTCATTCATCGCCTGCACCATCGAGTCCGGATTCACGGCATAGGTGCCGGCAGCAGAGTCGCGCGTGAAGGCGCCCTTCTCCTGGAAGTAGTTAAAGCGGATCAGATTAGCGCGGCCGTGCGCGCTCGTTGCCCCGAAGCGGATGGAGCGAAAGATGCTGGCAAGAAACGAGGTATAGTTCTCCATCAGATCGGTGTTCAGTTCGCCCTCGTCCGCGAGCGTCTTCACCATGTAGAGGCCCAGCACGTCGGCCTTGCCCTCCTCCATCGTCGTGTAGTGATCCGTCAGCGCCTCGCGCACGGTGCCCTGCCCCGTGATCGTCTTCTTGATGCCGAGACCGTGGGCGACCTCGTGGAACATCGTGTTGCCGAAGAAGGCGTCGAAGGTGACGTATGAGCGCTGATCGTCGGCGATGAGCACATCGGCAATCGGGGTCAGGATCTCGTCGAACTTCGCCCGCATTGCGTTCTTGAGCTGCAGGCGCCGCGAGCCCTTTTCCGACTGTACAACCTCGTCATTGGGCAAATTGATAGCAATCGGCTTCGGGCCCGCGTTCGCGTCGCCGGAGACGTAGAGGACGTCGTAGGCGCCCAGATCCGAGTCGCGGCCCGGAGACTCCTGCTTGTAGGCGTCTGGAACGGGCAGGCCCTCCTGTAGCATGGGGAGGAGGTCAGCGTAGCGGCCCAGCCGTTGACTCCACTCCCGATCCTTGCGCAGGACGAACGCCTCCGCGGCTGCTTTGTACCCGAAGAGCTGGTCCTCGTAGGTCTCAATGGGGCCGATAATGAGATCAAGATCGTTGTCCGTCACCTCCATCCACACCCGGTCGCTCGGGCGATAATCCCCCGTCGTGAGCGCCTCGGCGCGCAGCTCCAGATAGCGTTTAAAGCGCTCGTTTTCGGCGAGGGCTGCTGCCTCGCGCAGCCGGCTCGCGGCCGTCTCCATCGGTCCGGCGAAGAACCGGTGGTACGGAATCGCCGTCAGCGACCCATCGGGCAACCGGCGCACCATCGTGTACAAATCGTCAAGCGTGTCATCGGACTGGGCTGCCTGTTCGAACTCCGCTTTCGTCATGTCGTCCGGATAGAAGTTGGCACCGGGTGGCTTCGGCCCCACCCCCTCGATGAACGGCTCGTTGTCGTTGAGCCGGTCCCAGGGGCCGTAGTTGATGTTCACGAACCGCCGCACCTGTGGATCTCGAATCGTCTGCAGCAGGGAGTCGCGGTTGCCGTAGGCTTGCTCCCAGAAGATGCCGTCCATCAACTGGGCGGCCTCGATGAAGAGCCTCACCATCTCCTTTTGATCGTCGGAAAGCCCACTCACGTCGGCATCCAGACGGACCGTGGTGTATTTTTCGGCCAGGGCCCGAGACGACGACTGGGGGGAGGAGGAAGAATCCGTGGCGGTCGAGGACGACGAAGAGGGAGAAGACGACTTTCCACAGCCCCCCAACAGAGAAACAAGAAGAATAAGGAGAAACGGGCGGACGGCAGGCATCGCAATTCAGCGACAAAGAAAAGGAGGACGGGATCGTAATATTTCCCGTGAAGGGATGAAGTGCAAGCGTGGTCCTCTCGCTCCCGGCACAGTTCAGCGTAGAAGAGACAGATCTATCACACTATTTTGGAACGGACAGTACAAAATAGAGTACGGCTTCGGGCTCTATTTTCTGACCGATTGTCTGCTATTTTCGTGGCTGCCTCTCTGTTCTCCTCGTTCGATCTCGGCTCCCTTTCCCTCCCTCACCGCGTGGCGATGGCGCCGCTCACTCGTAACCGCGCCGGTGAGGGCAACGTGCCCGGAGAACTCAATGCCGAATACTATCGGCAGCGCGCCTCCGCCGCCCTCCTGATCACGGAGGCCACACAGGTCGCGCCGAAGGGACAGGGCTACCCCCGTACGCCCGGCATTCACTCTGCGGCTCAGGTCGACGGGTGGTCGCAGGTGACCGACGCGGTCCACGACGCCGGTGGGCGCATCTTTCTACAGCTCTGGCACGTGGGACGCATCTCGCACTCTGCGTATCACGACGGGGAGAAGCCCGTCGCCCCCTCCGCCGTGCGCCCCGTGGGACAGGTGCTCACCCCTGACCTCGAGATGGTGCCGTTCGAGACGCCGCGCCCGCTGACAACGAATGAGGTGACCGCGGTCGTAGAGCAGTATCGGCAGGGCGCCGAACACGCCCGGCGTGCCGGGTTCGACGGCGTGGAAATTCACGCGGCCAATGGCTACCTCATCGATCAGTTCTTGCGTTCCAAGACGAACCAGCGCACGGACCGCTACGGCGGATCGCTGGAAAATCGGCTGCGCTTCCTGAAGGAGGTCATGGAGGCCGTGACGGATGAGTGGGAGGCGGGCCGCGTAGGCGTTCGTTTCTCGCCACTGAGCCCCTTCAACAACATGGGCGACGACACGCCGGAGGCCACCTTCCCCGGCGCGGCCCAGACGGCCGACGACTTCGACCTCGCGTACGTGCACACGGTAGAGCCGGCCGAACCGAAGCCGCCGGTGGCCGGCGACGGCGAAGCCGCCACGGTGTTTGGCGGCATCCGTGACGCCTTCGACGGGGCCCTCGTGGCCAACGGCAACTACGACGTGGAGCGGGCCAACGACGCCCTCGAGCGGGACTACGCCGACCTCATTGCGTTCGGGCGGGCCTTCCTGGCCAATCCTGACCTCCCGCACCGCCTCCACGAAGGTCTACCCGTCAACGTGCCGGACGAAGACACCTTCTACAACGGCGACGAACACGGCTACACGGACTACCCGACCTGGGAAGAGCTGCAAAATGGCCGGTCGTTCGAGACGCTCGACGGCCTCCACGAGCTGGCGGCCCGTGGGTAGCGGAGTCCAGCTGTTTGTCACCGCAGATTACTAACCAGCAGAAATCCTGGGCCATGTAGAACCACAGCTCGACCAGTAGATGCCTGGCGTGCTGAAAACGTGTCACGAATTGAGCGCCTCGACGCCCCGATCGAGGTAGTCCTCGACCCGCTCGTCGCCCCCAACGTAGAGCCAAATTCCGCGCTCTTCGGGCTCGAACGCGATTTCGAAGCTCAAAAACGGGCAGCACTTCCGTTCGTACCGGACAAAGTTGAAGACGCGCTCGGCATACTCCATCGTTCCTGGATAGCGGAAGGCATAGCCCCCACTCACCTTACGCATCTCCGTCCGGTCAGCGAGGAGTCCCTCGACTTTCTCGTCGTGTTGTTCGAGTTCCGTCTCAGTGTGGGCAGAGGGATCGCAGGAAATGGACGTGTCCTCGGAGGGACTTGGATCGAACAGTTCGTCGAGAAGCATGGCGGACGGGGGAACTATGATCGATCGAATGACGATTCGAAGAACCCGTCGCCCGGATGGCTTACTCGGTGGCGGAGAACGAGAAGACCTCCTTCACCAGTTGGAGACGCTCCCGATTGACGGTACAGCAGAGGGAGCGACCGTCGCGCTGACACTCGATGAGGTCGGCCTCTACGAGCGTTTTCACGTGATGAGACACGGTGGCCTTGGTCACGCCCAGCCGGTCGACGAGCTCGGCAAAGTCGCAGGTGATCGGCTCCATGTCACGGTCCGCCGGATCCCCGGTACAACACGCGGCGTGTTGCTCCAGAAGCCACCGGATGATGGCAATCCGCTTAGGATGTCCAAGCGCCTGAAACGTTTGTGCAGCCGCCTCCAGGGAAGCCGTCATGGATACCGTTAGATGATTGTCTATCATTAGACATCTGTCTAACTTTACGTCGAGAGCTGTGTTTCGGAAGCGACCACCCTTCTCAACAGCACGAATGACCCGACTGGACCGGGGGACACGGCACGCTGCCATACGAGCAGAAGACGCAGCAGTCGCCCGGCTCGGGCCGAAGGGTCGTTTCACACGCCGGGCAGTCCCAGAAGAACTGACAGCTCTCGGTGGGCATTTCGACCTCCGTCTCCGTCCCGCACTCAGGGCACGTGACGGTGGAAACAGGTTGAACGTCGGGCACAATCAGGAAGGCTGTTTGGGATGAGATGGGTAGCCGGCGTTCTTCGTTGCTCGGGTCAAGTCCTCGACCGACACCTTGCCCGGATCGAAGCGGACTACGGCCTCAGGCGGCTCATAGGTTGCCTCTACGCTGTAGACGCCGTCGACGTCTTCAAGCGACGTGCGGACGGTTTTCGGGCACGCCGCGCAGGTCATGCCATCGACGTTCAGAACGACTTGCTGGAATGACGCGGGCGTGGCCGATTCTCCTGCCGCATCCTGAGAGTCTGTGACAGCGACCTGGGCCTGCTGCGTTGCGCCGCTGGCCGAGGTACCGAGCAAATACGGACTCACGACAAGTCCTATGACAAGCAGAGCCGCTCCTCCCAAAACGATCCGTCGCGTCAGGGATGAAAACATCGTCTCGCAGTCGCAGTCCGACCGCCGGCTGAGCTGCCACTCGTTGTATCCCGCGTAGCTCAATGCGGCAATGGCGAGGGTCACGAAGATCCAGCGGTAGGGGGCCAGCGCCGTAAGGCTGCCGATCCACGCCCCGCCAATGCCAGCGCTCACGAGGGCGAGCGGGATGGTGCAACAGGCCGAGGCAGCGACCGCCGCTCCAAGACCAGCGCCCATGCTCCAGTTCGTTCCGCCGTTCGACGGCGTCTGCGAGTTCATGATTCGCTTTGGTTTGTATTCACGTTCAGCGTAATCGGAGCGGTGTCCTTCTCGTCGAAAAATTCGGTCAGCATGCGCGCAAACGCGTTGTCGGTGCAGACCGAGTAGTAGATCGTCTG
>CAZTDC010000170.1:0-6912 GCA_964612165.1 uncultured Salinivenus sp. | reverse complement strand
ACATTCCGGGCCGATTCTTGATCTCGAGTCGTACGGTGATGGAATTGCTAGCACTTGGCTGATACTCTTGCTGGTCGTCCATCTGCGGTATCCTCGATTCATTTGAAAGGGAAAGGCAGGCCACACTGCCGATCACCTGGAGATAAATTCCGATCGGTCAAGACGACAATTGCCGTGGGCCTAAACGCAAAAGAAAAAGGGACGACTCCCACAATCGGGAAGCCGTCCCTTTAATGAGTCAGTATGGGCCATGCAGCCCAGTCGCGACAGAGGAATAATTAGTCGCTGGTCTCACCCGTCTCGTCAAACTCTTTCAGACCGGCTTCGATGTCCTCCGCGTACGAAGAGCCAATCCCATCGAGCTCCGTCAGATCATCAACCTCTCGGAGTTCAGCGATCGAATTGACGCCGGCATTCTCGAGACGGGAGACGCGAGGAAAGTTCTCCGGAAAGCCAGAGGCTTCATCGAAGGCAGCTTCCTCCTCGTCACCAGTATCCTCTTCGTCGGATGCGTCCTCTTCAGAATCAGCGTCGGCTTCGGGTTCCTCGTCAGCCTCGGCGTCGCCTTCGTCAGTGGCATCCTCCTCGTCGGTATCCGCCTCCGCTTCGCCCTCGGTAGACTCGTCTTCCTCTTCGAGAGCTTCCTGGGCGGCCTGCTCGGCCTCCTCTGCCCGATCGGAGTCGTCTTCCTCCATTTCGCGACGCAGATCAGCGAGGCCAGAGAGCTCGCCGAGGGTGGTTGGCCCCGTCGTCTCATCATCATCTTCCTGAGACGGAGTCGGCTGACGCGACGGCTCCTGACGCTGCTGCGTCGACTCGTCGCGCGTCTCGGTTTCTTCTTCGACCTCCTTCTCCTCGGCGTCGACGTCCTCTTCAAGGGCCGTCTCGCTGAGCACGATGTCTTTCCGGCTCTTGTCGAACCGGATGACGCGCAGCTCGAGTTCGTCGCCTTCGTGGTAGAAGTTTTCGAAGTTCTGTGGGCCTTCCGTCAGCTCGCTGCCCGGCACAAAGGCCTCCACGTCGAGCGGGAGCTTGACAACGAGCCCTTTGTCTTCAACCCGAACGACCTCACCTTCGGTATCGGTGCCTTCCTCGTAGGCGTCGGCAAACTGATCCCAGGGATTGGTCTTCACCTGCTTGTGACCCAGCGAAATCCGACGTCGGTCCTCGTCGATGTTGAGAATAACGACGTCCAGGTCTTGATCCTTCTCGACCATGTCGCCCGGGTGACGCACCTTCTTCGTCCACGAAAGATCCGAAATGTGGACGAGACCGTCGATTCCGGGCTCAATTTCGACGAAGACGCCGAAGTTGGTGATGTTGCGCACCGTTCCGGTAAGCTGCTTCATGCCGAGGGAGATCTTCTTCTCGTCCTCGTCGATGTTGAGAATCTTGACATCAACGAGTTGTCCCAGCGACACCATTTGGCTGGGATGCTTAATATGGCGCGTCCACGACATTTCGCTGATGTGGACGAGGCCCTCAATGCCCTTCTCCAATTCGACAAAGGCACCGTAATTAGTGATCGACACGACCTTGCCCTCGACCACGTCGCCTTCAGAATACTTATCAGCGATGTTCTCCCAGGGATGATCCTGAAGCTGCTTGAGGCCAAGCGAGATGCGCTGACGCTCTTCCTCGTAGTCGAGCACGACCACTTCAAGCTCCTGGTCAAGCTCCACGATCTCGCTGGGGTGCGAGACGCGTCCCCACGAAAGGTCCGTGATGTGGAGAAGTCCATCCACGCCCCCAAGATCGATAAAGACGCCGAAGTCGACGATGTTCTTGACGGTGCCCTTGAGCACCTGTCCGACTTCGAGTTCGGAGAGAATCTCTTCTCGCTGCTCCTCGAGTTCGTCCTCGATAAGCTCGCGGTGCGAGACAACGATGTTCTCGTTCTCCGGATTGAGCTTGACGATGCGGAATTCCATGCGCTTCTCGAGGTAGGACTCGAAGTCGCGCACCGGACGCACGTCGATCTGCGAGCCGGGAAGGAACGCTTCCATGCCGTCGAAGAGCTCCACGATCATACCGCCCTTAATGCGGCGCACAATCGTACCCTCGACGACCTCTTCGTTCTCGTAAATCTCCTCAACGCGTTGCCAACGGCGAACCTTGTCGGCTTTCTCCTTCGACAGGACGAGCTGGCCGTCGCGGTCCTCCTTGAGCTCAAGATAGACCTCGACTGTATCGCCGGGACGAAGTTCCTCCTCTCCAAACTCATCACGAGGAACGATTCCGTCGCTCTTATAGCCGATATCTACCACAACGAAGTCTTCGTCGACCCGGAGCACACGTCCCTCAACGATATCCTGCTCTCGGACATCGATCGAGGTCTCGTCAATCAGTGCCCGGAATTGATCGTAGACCGGGTCGTCGGAATAAGACGTCTCCTCGGATTCAAGTTCATCGAGGGACACCGCCTCTCCAAAGGCCTCCCCCGTGAATCCCTGATGCTCCTCGGTCCGTTCAAGCTCGTCGGGGGAGACAGAGGGGGCCGCCGGTTCGTCGATCTCAGATAGGTCAACCTCCGTTTCATCCCCAGTAGGGATGTGCATATCCTTCGACGCCGCTTCAACGGCCTCTTCAAGAATGCGGTTGACGAACTGAGGCTGCTTGACGGGATCCTCCGCAATGATGTCGTCGTCCTCTTCTGCGGCCTCGCCATCATCGGAGGCCTCGTCCGCAGGAGGCTCGTCGTCCGCAGCAGGGTCATCCTCCTGCTCGGCCTGTGGAGGTGGCTCCTCGACGGACTCCGATTCGGTTGTCTCTTCTGGGGATGCAGGCTCGGCAGAGTCGGTCGCTTCGGAATCCCGCGCCTCAGCTTCCGTCGCTTCTGGCGTCGATTCCGACTCTGCCTGTGCCCCGTCGTCTGGTGCCGATTCGTCGGCCACCGCCTCGGGAGCGGGCTCTTCTTCTTGCTTCGTGTCGTCTTTGGTGTCTTCCGGAGGTGCTACTGGTTCTTTTTCTGCCATATACGTTGAGGATGATTGCGCTGCCGGATCATCGTCTCAGGCAGCATTCGAAATTTGTACCTGTCGAAGCCTGGTTCTTTCGACAAGGGATGGTGTTGCAAGCGATGGTGGTGAGGAGTTCGGCCACTGGAGAGGCCAGTGCCGAGCCGGAGACTGCGGGACCAGGATGGTTCAGGACCAAAAAAAAGAGGACCTGCCCGCAGATCTCAGGGCTGGACAGAGGTTGTATTGGGGGCCGTCCGCCTACGTTCCCGATTTCTGTGCCTCTTTAACGCAATCTACCACGAACGCAATCTGGTTCTCGATCGTTCGATCTGTCGAATCGAGCGTGATGGCGTCCTCAGCCCGTCTAAGAGGTGCAATTTGTCGATTGCGATCCTGCCGGTCACGCTGTTTCAGTTCGTCCCGAACCTCCGCGAGGGTCACGTCTACTCCGTCAGACGCATATTCCTCTTGCCGCCTACGCGCACGCTCATCAATGTCAGCCTCCATGAAGATCTTAACGGGAGCGTCCGGAAAGACAACCGTCCCCGTGTCACGTCCATCAAGCACAACTCCTCCATGGGCGTCTTCCTGTTCGAAGCCGATCCGGCGCTGTTCGCGAACCATGCGTTCCCGCACAAGACGGAGCGTTGAAATGTCACTCACGACGGATCCGACCTCTGGCGTGCGGATGTTTCCAGTCACATCTTCACCGTTGAGGAATACGTGCATCTCGTGGCCCTCGTACTGGACGTCGACCTCAACGGCTGGAAGGGCCTCTTTCGCTCCCTCCTGAGATGCTTCCGCATTGGCCCGCAGAAAGCCAAGCGCCACGGTTCTGTACATCGCCCCCGTGTCCAAATACACGTAGTCCAACTTCTCAGCCACTCCTCGAGCCGTAGTGCTCTTGCCGGAGCCGGCCGGGCCGTCAATGGTGACGATCACAATTCGAATGCGTTCTGCAAAGATCAAAAAGGTGCGAGCAACGACCAAAGCTTAAGAGCCCAGGTCTTTGCTCACGACCGTGATAGGACTCGGATACCGCATCGGTCCCATGCGCGTTTGAATTGTCGGCTGAACTTTGAGCTTTACGTTGGTGGGCGGACCGTCTCCTCCCACAGCCGTGGCAAGATCGACGAGTCCGCGCAAGTTTTCGTCGAAGAAAGAGATTAAGTCAAGCTCAACGCCTAAAGGTACGTCCGTGGGTGACCCCGGAGAAAGAACAACCTCCCGCTGAAAGGTTCCGGAGACGGTCTCCTGATCCTGGAGAAAGAGCGTCCAGTCCATTTCCGTGAGGCGGGCATTGACGCTATTCTCTTCCGGATTCGTCGCCTCCACGTGGAGCGTAAAAGAAAGCGGCAGTTCGCCTCGAGACATGGCCGCTCCGAGGCGAGCGACGTCGCCGCCGCTCAAGTCACTGTACGAGTCCAGGCGGTCGATCTCCACCCCGGCCAGGCGCGCTTGATTCACCCGGTCAATGCGAAATTCAACGTTTCTCAGGTTGGCCACTTCTCGGAGCGTCTGGCAGCTAGTGAGAATACCTGTTCCCAGAAGCATGAAGGCAACGAGGAGCACTCGACCCGACCATGGAATATACATAACACGAAACAAATGAGGAGGAAATAGGCGTACCGGGCGAGAAATAGCAGACTCGGAGTCAATTTCCCAGTCCTTCTGCAACGTTTATAACTACAACGGTTCCCTGATGCGCAAGCTGAGTTGGGATGAAATTGAGCGTCCCGATCCAGACGAGGTGCAAGCCCTTGCGAAGCACCCCATCCGCGTGATGGTTCACAACGTTCGGTCGATCCACAATGTCGGTTCTATTTTCCGCACCTCCGACGCCGCCCGAATCGAGCACGTCCACCTCACGGGATTTACCGGCACCCCCGAACACAAAGACCTCCATAAGACGGCCTTGGGCGCGCAGGATGCGGTGGAATGGAGCAAACACGAGAATCCGCTCCCGCTCCTGAAGGAGCTCCGCAAGCAAGGCTTCACCATAGCCGTTCTGGAGCAGACCAGCCGTTCGTCCCCGCCAAATGAGGTAACGCCTGAGGTATATCCGCTTTGTCTTGTGGTAGGAAACGAGGTACGAGGGGTTGATGAAGAACTGATCGACGTCGCCGACCTCGCGCTGGAACTACCTCAGTATGGAGCAAAGATTTCCATGAACGTAGGCGTCGCTTACGGCATTGCCGTCTACGATCTCGTCCGCCGATACCGGTCCCTTCATGGACCGCCCGGCGACGACAATGGTACAAGGTAACGATGGATCTTCACACACCACCGTTCGCGCTCTATCATGCCCTCTTCCGAGTCTTTACCGCCACTCTTCGACGCTTTTCCGCCGGTCTCAACTGAGGACTGGGACGCCAAGATTCGGGAGGATCTCGGGTCTTCGAGCGTCGAGGAGATCCTTCAGTGGGATTCGGTGGAAGGCGTGTCGCTTCCCGGCTACCTTCGCCGCGAGGACCTAGACTCGTTCTCTCACGTCGCCCCTGACGCCTCAGCCTCTCCACTTGCCGAATGGAATGCCCCCCCCGCCAATGACTGGCAGGTGCGACAGAATGTGGCACACCCCGATCCAGAGGAGGCAAATCAGCTGGCGCGCCGCGCCGTGCGCAAAGGAGCCTCGGGCCTGGGCCTGATGCGCCCTCCGTCGCAGATCGGACGCACATTCGGGCTGACGCTTGACACGGTCGATGATCTCCGCTCTGTGCTGGCAGACATTCCCCTGGGCGTGACGGCCCTCCACCTTGAAGGCGGTCCGGCAGCCCCGCTCCTCCTCACTGCCCTTCAAGAGCTCGCTTCGGGACACGAGGAGGATCCCGATTTACGCGGCTCGGTCGGCTACGATCCGGTTGCGGTGCTGGCCATGGGCTCAATACGGGAGGCCGATACGGCCTTCGAGCTTGCCGGCGCTCTCGCATCCGCGGACCTGCCGTCCGGCTTCCGAACCCTTACCACGGACCTCCGGCCGTTTCACGACGCCGGAGCAACGGCGGTGCAAGAACTGGCATTGGGACTCGGTGCCCTGAGTGAGACGCTGGCCCACCTTTTGGAACGCGGCCATGATCTCAATGACCTCCTCCCCCGCCTTCAGTTTGCCGTCTCCGTCTCCACGAGCTACTTCGTCGAGATTGCCAAGCTGCGCGCACTCCGTCTTCTGGTTCCGCAGGTCGTGGACGCCTACGCCGTCGAGGCAAACCAGAGGGTAGACGTTTCCGCAACGGACCTCGTCGTCCAAGCCGAGACCTCGCGCCGCACCGAAACGATTTACGATCCGTACGTCAACATGCTGCGCGCCACGACCGAGGGCATGGCCGCCGTGATCGGGGGATGCGACGTGCTCAGCGTCCGCCCTTACGACGCCAGCCTTCGCGCAGAGGGTGCATTTAGCACGCGCGTCGCCCGGAATGTTCAGTTGATCCTGCGGGAGGAGGCTCATCTGAACATGGTGTCCGATCCAGGGGCCGGCGCTTACTACCTGGAGGCCGCCACCGATCAGCTTGCCCAGCGCGCCTGGACGCGCTTTCAGGAACTAGAGGCAGACGGGGGACTGCTCGAGGGACTCCGCGACGGGCGTGTGCAGAAGCACGTCGCGGAGGTTCGCGAAGAGCGGCAACGCGAGGTCGATACACGAGACCGCGTTCTCGTAGGCACCAATCACTACCCTTCCCTCGACGAAACGCGTCTCGACAACTTGGAAGAGCCGCCCTCGTTCGAATCGACTGACGACACTGATCTCGGCCCGGTAACGCTTGAGGCCTTGCGCACCGCCCTGACTGACGGGCACTCTGTCTCGTCGCTCCTGGCGACGCTCGGCGACGGAGAGGCCGCCATCGAGCCCCTCCCACAGATCCGCGTCGCTACGTCCATCGAACGCATCCGGTTGCGCACCGAGCGTCACTTGCAAGAGACCGGACATGCGCCAACCGTCTTCCTCGCCCCG
>CAZTDC010000169.1:0-7004 GCA_964612165.1 uncultured Salinivenus sp. | reverse complement strand
GCGAGGCCGAGCATGGCCCGCTTGGCCATCCGCTCCAGGTTGCGGGGCGAGATCGGGGCGTCCGTCGCCAAAACGATCATACAAGAACCGTCCTCCCGGTCGGGATCCACGGTTCCGTCCTCGATGGCCGATCGGAAGTCGTAGCGTCCCAGCTTTCGGCCTACCGGCACGCCGTCCACGCGCAGGAGGCCGCCGTAGTTGGCCTGGACGAGTGCGCCGACCGTGTAGCCGCCGTGTTTATCGGGCAGGACCCGCGAACTGGTGCCGATGCCGCCTTTCCAGCCGAGCGCACTCGTGCCGGTGCCCGCCCCCACGCTGCCCTCGGCCACGGGCCCGCCGCTCGCCGAGTCGATGGCGGCAATCACGTCCACGTCCGTCACATGCTGACCGCGAATATCGTTCAGGTACCCGTCGTTCGTCTCCCCGACGACGGCGTTGACAGAAGAGAGCTCCTCATGTCCGGGCTGCTGGAGCGTCCACCGCACCACCGCCTCAACGGCCGTGCCCACGTCGAGGGTGTTCGTGAGCACGATGGGTGTCTCGATGGTGCCGAGCTCCTGCACCTGGAGGAAGCCGGCCGCTTTGCCAAACCCATTTCCAACGTGCACGGCCGCCGGGATTTTTTCCTTGAACAGGTCGTCTCCGTGGGGCAGAAGGGCCGTAACGCCCGTACGGACCGAGTCGCCCTCGATGAGGGTGTGGTGGCCGACCCGTACGCCGCCCACGTCAGTGATTGCGTTGAGCGATCCGGGCTCGAAGATGCCAGGCGTAACGCCCAGGTCGCGGATGCGCGTCGAGTCGGACTGCGCCATGCTTGCCAAGGGAAAGAGAAGTAAACCGACGAAATACGGTGCAAGGACAGAGAAGCGCAACATGGAAGCGGGCGGATCCGGACAAATGAACGACTTCTATGACGGAGGAATCGTGCCGAGACCTAAATCTTATCGCCCTGTTATACTTTTGTGATAACATGGGGCGAGGATGAAGGTATAGCCCAGTGGCAACGGAGGCAAGGGTGCTCAGCGTTCTCTAATCTTCCACACGATGTCCCTCGCTACCATGGAAATGCCACAGCCCTGCACCTCAGACGACCCGAACGTCGACGCACTCAAAAACGGTAGTGAGCACGCGTTCCGCTGTCTCTTTGAACAGGAGCGGGAGCGACTGGAGAACTTCGTTCGGAAAATTGTAGACGACGCCGACGAGGCAGAGAACATCGTCCAGGAGACCTTCACCGAAGCCTACCGGCAGATTGGAGACTTCCGTGGCGAAGCGAAAGTGTCGACCTGGTTGTTTTCCATTGCGCGCCACCTGGCGTACGGCCACCTCAGAAAGTCAAAGCGACACAACTACAAGGAGCACCAGACCATTGAGTTTTTGCAGGCTGAGCAGAACGGGGCGTCAACGGCCACGCAGAAGGCCGTCGAACTCTCGGAGCGCAAAGACATCGTTCACGACGCCCTTAAGGAGCTGCCTGAGCACTACCGTCGGGTGGTGCAACTGCGAGACTTAGAGGAGAAGTCGACGACAGAAACGGCCGAGCACCTCGATCTTACAGAAGTGAACGTGCGAGTACGGCTCCACCGGGCGCGAAAAAAACTGCGAGAACACCTCTGTGAGCGCATGGAGTGTTAGCGAAAGTAGGGAGGATACCTCAGTCGGCAACGGCCCCTTCTTCCCAGCCTTCGGTGAAGAGGTCGTCCTCGGAGATGCCATGGTGCTGTAGCGTGGCCGTCGTATCCACGACCATTTCTGGCACACCGCAGGCATAGACGTGGGGCTGGTCGAGGCCGGCGAGAGTCGGATCTAGATGGTCTTGCACGTATCCGGTTGGACCGGACCAGTCGGACGGCGGTTCAGAGAGGACGTAGTTGACGGTGAGGTTGGCGTGACTGGTCGCCAAGTGATCGAACATCTCCCGATACATTAAGTCCTCCGGCGTGCGTTCGCCGAAGAGGAGGACGGCACGGCCGGTTCCTTCCTCCAGGTACTGACTCAACATGGCGACCATCGGGGTCAGGCCGGTCCCCGTGGCCAGAAAGGCGACGTCGCGCTCGGGCTCCTGCAGGTGGAGGTTGCCGGAGGGCGACGTGATCGACACCGGATCTCCAACCTCTCGTTCGTGGAGCCACACCGAACATGTGCCCCCGTCGTACCGCTTCACCGCAAGGGCCAGGGTATCCGTTCCGGGCAGGTTCACGGGCGAGTAGGGCCGGTACGTAGGCCCATCCCCCTTGCTCTCCAGACGCACGCTTACGTGCTGCCCTGGCTGATGAGCGAACGTGTGGTCGTCTACCCGCAAAAGCAGTTTCTGGACGCGGGGGGTAAGCGGATATGTCGCGGAGACGACAGCGTTGAGAGGCATGGCGGTTAGGAGGCGTCAGTCGATTGGTTGGAATCTTGTACGTATTCGTTGGCGGCCTCCTCCGTCGGAAAGAACGTGATGACTTTGTAGCGGGGCTGCCCGATCCAGGCGTGGTCCGAAGCTACGTCTGTATCAGTGAGAATCTTGCCTGTCTGTGCGTCCTCGAATACCGCCGTTTCGCCCTCGATCGAGGCCTCGTCGAGCGCGTCGCGAAGCGCAGGGACCGTGCGGTACTGCCCCAGTTCGCCGGGACCGTCCTCGGGGGAAGGGACCTCGGCCCGCGGCGAATGGACGCGAATCTGAACGTGATCCGTGTCCGCGTCGCGCAGGAGCTGGAATAGGGCCGGAGCAGGATCTGCAGGATCGGATTCCGGGTCAGGACCCTCGGGCGAACGGACTTCCTGTCCGGTTTCCGTGGGGGGATCATTGCCGTGGTGGCGTCCAACGGAGGTCAAATCGTCGGGAACGTCACTCATGATTCCTGGACCGTCTTTATTTGTGGTTCATTTCTTGGATCACTATGATAACAACACCGCTCCACCGAGGACACAGGTTCACTATGATTCGTCCGTGAAGGCTTGGAAGGAGGCATTTCCTGGGAGTTCACCGTTGACTGATGTTCCGTCCGAGTCGGTGTTTGTTTGCGGTGCTGCGTGCAAATGCGGTTTGGGAAAAGCTGAGTCATGGTGCACCCGTTCCGGTACATACTCGTCGTTGGGGCGACGGTTCTCGCCCTTGGGGCGGGAGATCCTTCTTCTCTGTGGGCGCAGGGGGGGCAAGAGGCCACAGTTCGAACGGCCAACGCTGCAGCGAATTTCTTTGAGACGCTCGATCCGAGCGAACCCCTCGATGGCTTCCGCGTGACGATTCCGGAGAAATGGAGGCTTGAGCAAGTTCGGCTGCTGCGCTATGGCACCGAGCAGATTCCCATCCGCCGGCAGCGGGCGACCGAGCCGGGCGCCCATGTCTTTACCACGGGATCGCCAATTAAGGGCCCACACGAATTACTGCTTCGCGTGCAGATGCCGAAAATGCCCGGCAACTACGACTGGGTCCTCCACACCCTCGCTCGGAATATCGCGGACTCGGATTCGGTTCAGAAGCCTCGCTTTCGAACCATTAATCGTCGACAGCGCCGGGTCAACGTGCAGTCGCCTCCCACTCCCGACCAGACGAACAAGGCTTTGTCACTTGAAAAGGCCGCGGAGCCGCTCCGTTTGCGGGACGATGTGCTGCCCGCTTTCGGACGGATGTCCTCCTTCACCATCGAATTTTGGTTGCGCACGAACGGCATTGACGAAACGGTGGTGTCCACCTGGAACGGCAATGAGTCAGTAGCCTATCCCGCCGAATTTGTCGTCGATCAGGGCGGGCGGCTTCGCTACTACGTGGGACAACCGGGCAATCATCGGGCGCTTCGCACCGGGCGTCCCGTAGCCGATGGGTCGTGGCATCACGTCGCCGCCGTCTACGATGTCGAGCGCACGCGGCTGCGTCTTCTTTTCGACGGGCGGCGGGTCGATTCCCTTCCGGGACGCTTCGTCCCGACGGCCCCCGGTCCGATTCCTATGGCTGTTGGAGGGCGCCTCCGTCAGCGACAGGCAGCGGAGAGCAAGCGCCCCCCGCTTTTCTCGGGGCAGCTCGACGAGTTGCGCGTTTGGGGCGAGGCGCGGTCTGTTCAGGCCATACGGCGGATGAAGAGCCGACCGTTCCGGCAGCGAGACGAGCCGGAAGGGGAGCGGCGGCTCGTACGATTGGGATTTGACGATACGGACGAGCGCTCTGTCCTTCAGAACTGGCCGGAGGGGGCCCGGCGTGTCCCTTCGACGCTCTCGTTCCAGCCCAGCCTTCAGAATCTGCGGGCCCAGACGAATGAACGCACCGTCACGCTTCAGTGGGCGGTAGATCCATCGGATGTAAAAACCTTCGTTGTTGAACGGTCTATGGGGGGAGACGCGTTTACGCCGATCACCGAACTACGACCGTCGGAGGCCCGCCAGGCATCGGCCTCGGATCTTCCCCGCTTCTCGCACACCGATGAGGGCGTGTCGGGTCAAGTTGTGTTTTACCGTATACGTCTGAAGCGAAAGACCGGTATCGAGCGCACGTCCGGCACCATCAAGATCGGGCTAGGGCCGGAGTCTGAAGAGCCGGAACCGGTCAAGTTGATCGGCAACTTTCCCAACCCGTTTACTAAGAGTACTACAGTTGCTTTCGAGGTCAATGAGCCCAGTCCGATAACGATCTCAGTCTGGGACGTGGCGGGACACCGTGTCGCACAGCTTGCCGACGGGAGACGGGGAACTGGGTACCACGAGATTCCCTTCGAGGCAACGGACCTTCCAAGTGGCACCTACTTCGTAAAATTGAAACTACCGACCGAAACGCAGACCCACCAGATGGTGGTCTTGAAGTAGGTGGGGCTCGATCCCTAAATTCGATATTACACTAGAGTACACGATCGCTGCTTCGCGCTCGCACCGCGGAACCCACACGGGGGTCCGGCGCCTTCGATTGCGCGGAGCGATTCCGAATCCTGAATCAGATCCTGGGACTTACGCATCGACCATCATGGAACTTACATACTTTGGGCACTCGACCTTCCAGCTTGAAACGGAGGGCACGAGCCTTCTCTTCGACCCCTTTTTCGCAGACAATCCCCACACTGACGCAACGGCGGATGCGTTCGATCCGGATGTGCTTCTGCTCACGCACGCACACTTCGATCACTTTTCGGACGTAGAGGGGGTTCTGAAGGGGAGCGATCCGCTCGTCATTTCCAACTTCGAAATCACCCAATATGTCAGTGAGGAGTACGGGCACGACGCCATCCAGCCCCTGAATGAGGGAGGGAATCAGGAATTTGATTGGGGCGTCGTTGAGTCGGTCCATGCCCGCCACAGCTCGTCCTTTCCCGACGGCAGCTACGGCGGCGTGCCCCTCGGGTTTGTCCTGGAGTTGAGTGAGGGGGTCGTTTACAACACGGGGGATACTGCCCCCTTCGCCGAAATGCAGTGGATTGGTGATCTCTGGAACGTGGACCTCATGCTTGCGCCCATCGGCAACGTCTTCACCATGGGCATCTATGGGGCCCTCCACGCGGCCGAAATGGTGAATCCGAAGCGTGTGGCCCCGCTCCACTACGACACCTTTCCTCCGCTCGAGACGGATCTTGATACCTTCACTCGGGAGTTTGCGGACGCGGGCTACAACACCATCGTGTTTGACGTCGGGGAGCCGACGCCTCTGTAGTGGACGTCTTCCGCACGCCCGATGGGGGAAGGCAGGCGCTTGACGAAAGCGTCTCCCTTCCCCCTTCGTTTTTGAGCTGATTGTCTCGTCTATTTCTTTCGGAGGGCCACCTTGTGACGAACATTGGCATCGTCTCGGATACCCATGGCTATTTTCATCCGGCCCTTGTCGACGACTTTGAGGACGTTGACCTCATCTTGCACGCTGGGGACATCGGTGACCTTGGCATTTTGGATGGGCTCGAAGCCGTCGCGCCGGTCAGGGCTGTGTGGGGAAACGTCGATGGGCCGGACATTCGGCGTCGTCTGCCGGAGCATGAGCGGTTTGAGGTCGGCGGGGTTGACGTTTGGATGACGCACATCGCGGGTCGGCCCGGACGGTGGCAGCGCGGAATGGGCGAGACGCTTCAGGATGATGCCCCCGACGTGCTCGTCTGTGGGCACAGTCACATCCTCCGCGTGGAGCAGGTTGACGACCTCGAAGGGATGCTCTACGTCAATCCGGGAGCGGCCGGCAAACAAGGATTCCACAAACGCAAAACCTGTCTGCGCCTCTCCGTCCGGGACGGGCGACCGACGGAGATGGACGTCATTCACCTCGACGCCGACGAATAACGAAGAAGAGCGTGGGAGGGGGCTCTATCCACTATGGTGCTGGTTGCGCTCGCTCTCGGTCATTTCGAAGAGAGAAGATAGGAGAGCGTGATGGGCGTCGGTGAAGGGCCTGTCTCGGCGAGCCATCACGCGCTCGGCCACGTCCAGGGCTTTTTTGAGCCGGTAGGTACTAAAGCCGGTTGAAGGTCCGCCCCAGCTGAATGGGGGAAGGTAGCGCGGGGGAAAGTCGCCGCCGTACACGTTGCAGCAGGTACCCACCACGGTGCCCGTGTTGAACATCGTATTGATCCCGCATTTTGAGTGGTCGCCCATGAAGAGGCCTGCGAACTGACGACCGGCGGACACAAAATCCTCGTCGGCGGGCGCGTAGGCGGAGATTTCGCCGTAGTCGTTCTTGAGGTTGGAGTTGTTTGTGTCGGCGCCGAGGTTGCACCAGCGCCCAAGGTAGCTGTGGCCCAGGAAGCCGGGGTGGCTCTTGTTCGACAGGGAGTGGATCACCGTGTCGTGCACCTCGCCGCCGACTTTGCAGTAGTAGCCGAAGGCACTCCCCTCGATGTCGGCGCCGACTTTGATCTGGGTTTTCGGTCCGATGTAGCAGGGGCCCTGCACCACGCTGCGTTCGAAGAGAGTGGCGTTGTTATCGATGTAGATCGGGCCGTCTTCGGCGTTGAGGATGACCCCGGGGCGCACCTCGGCGTTCTGTCCGAGGTAGATTTGCTCCGCATGCACGCCGATCGCACTCTCGTGAACTGAGGCGTGGGGACGAGCCGAAA
>CAZTDC010000168.1:0-7008 GCA_964612165.1 uncultured Salinivenus sp. | reverse complement strand
ATTCCGCGTGGGTCGTCGTATGCGTGCCCTTGTGGGTGCTCTCGCTCACCTCGCCAGTCTCCACGTCCAGCCCCGGCTCGATGGCGTTGAGAAGGCTGGACTTTCCGGTGCCCGAGGGGCCGGTGACGACGCTCACCTGGTCCTGAAGGGCCGATTCGAGCTGGTCGATGCCAACGCCGTCCGTCGCACTGGTGGGGAGGACCGGATACCCGAGGTCGTCATAGCGGAGGTGGAAATCCATGACCGTCGGCCGATTCGCGTGGGTCATAAGGTCCATCTTGTTGAGGATGATGCCCGCCGGAATCTCGTAAACGGCCGCCGCCACCAGAAGGCGGTCTACGAAGGCGGGATTGAGAGGGGGGAGCCGCACGGACTGCACAATCCAGACCCGATCGACGTTCGCGACCATGACGTGCTCCTGGCCCTGCCGGTGCCCGGCGGCCCGGCGGCTCAGCTTGTTGGTGCGCTCGTGAATCTCCGTGATGAAGCCGGTGTCGTCGTCCTCGTTGTAGCGGATGGTGACCCGGTCGCCCACGGCCACGGGATTGGTTACGTCCTGCCGCGTGAGCCGAAATTTCCCACGAACGCGTGAGGAAATCGTGCGGTCGCCGACCCGCACGTCGTACCAACTGCCCGTGGAACGAGTCACGATCCCCTCCATGTGGGGCGGGTCGGTGGTTGTTGCCGACGAGGAGCTCATGCGCGGGTCTCGGGGTCTGGAAGAGAAACCATTCAGTCTAGGAGTGCGTCCACACTGTCGAACGGAACCCTTACTCCATCGGAATCCGTTTCCTGAACGTTCCTCTGCCAAGAACGGTTCGAGCCTTCGACCAGAGGACCTGAGCAGAAGATGAGCGCATCGGGGCTGATCGAGGGATGTCGCTGCACTCCAATCAGATACCCTACGGATCATGGCCGACGAGGACGAGTCTCGCGATCATTACAACGAAGCGCGCCGCAACTTCGACGACCTCGATGTAGAAGAGCGAGCGCGCTTTCTCGTGGAGGCAACGGCCTCGACGCTGGCGCACGGGTTGCTGCAGGCCGGCGAAGCCCTGGCCGATGGCCTCGAAGACGCGATTCGGCAGGCCCGAAAGCGTTCGGCCCACCGATCAGAGCAGCGGGGGCCGGGGGCCGCCGAGCCGGAAACGGCCCAGCGACAGGCGCCCCGCAATGGATCGCACGATGCCGACTGACCCGTAGCGCCTCTGTCGTTCCCGTTTGCGCCGAAAAGAGACGTCCGGTCACGACGGGCCCCACTTGAGTGCTCACCCACCCTGGACGTGATTCCATGTCTGACGATTCGCATCCCCGCCGCCGCACAAACCTGAGTGACTTGAACTGGCTGGGCAAGTCTGTTTTCGTGGGGGGCGCCGCGCTTCGGCTCACGGCCAACCTCATCGAGTCCACCGCCGACCGCGTATCGTCTGTAGCGGCTCGGTCGAAGGAGGCCTTCGAACGCGAGCTTGATCCCAACATTGAAGACGCGCGGATTATCGAAGAGTACCGCCACCCCGACGAGTCCGGTGCGTGAGCCCGTCGGTCCATTCCGCTCTGGAGGTAGAGAATTGGAGGCAGCCGAGAGCGAATGGCGCCGGTCCGTCCCCGAGCGCCCCACTGTAGACGCAGAAGACGAGCGGTCGTTTGTCTCTGTCTTTCCACAGACGTGTTTTCTTGATGCCGTCCTCGTGGTTTTGTAGACGTCATTCCTGGGCCGCGATCATCTTCGTTTTCGGCTCCTTCCTCCTCGGGTGCAATGTCTTTGACGGCGTTCAGGACGAACCGTCGACCGTGGATGCGCTTCTGGCAGACGCACGCGTTGCGATGACGAACGGAAATGCCGAGCGCGCCGTGCGATTGCTAGAAAGCGCCCACGAGCGCGACTCAACCCATGTCGGGGTGCGGATCGAACTTGCAAATGCCCTCTATGCAGCCAATGGTTTAGACCTGTTCACGGTGCGATCGGCGGTGGAGCACGTAAGTGGGGTCAGGGCGGAGTCCCCCTCGGAGAACGAGATGGGAGCGGTTTGCACTGGGGCTCCCGAGCCGGCTCGGTCGTCGGACCGATTTGTGCCCGTCTCGTTCGAAGATGAGGACTGGCAGGCCTTTGCCTCTCACCGAGAGCAAATGCGACGGGTCTCACACCTGGTGGTATCCGGCGGGCTCCAGCGGCGGGCAGAGGCCTTTGCTCAAGAGTCGCCCCGCATTCGAGCGAAGGGGTACTTGCTTGCGGCTCTCACGCGGGTGTCTTTGCGCCTGCTGGCGCTTCAGAACGAGATTGAAGATGCCAATGCGACGCTGTACGTCGATGTGGAGGACGGGGTGCCCCGTGCCTTTGTCGCTTGTGGAGGCACCGTGGAGTCGATCGATGGCGATGAGCACGCCCTCTGTCGGGGGGCACAAGGGATTCGGCAGGCGGTGTCGTGGCTTCAGGCCCGTAATGACCTGATTGGCAGTGATCAGCGCTCCCTCATCATTGATCTGCTGGAGGCACACGTCGATGCCATACAGGCGCGCCACTCCTGCCCGGGAGCGACGTCTTCTTGAGCGAAGCGCTCGATTTTTCTGTAAACGTCCGACTGCGCATCGTGGAGTTGCGGTGTCTTCTCGCCATTATTGTTGGGGGACTGCTCCTGGGAACGGCCCTGGGCCCGCAGTCCGCCCCGGGTCAGAACAATCGATTCACGGATCGCTCCTTCGTCCCGTCCCCGGTGGTGCTTGGAATGGGGGATGCGGGGGTGGCGTTGCCCGGCATCGAGCAGAGCTTCTTCTATAATCCGGCCCACCTGCCCGATGCGGCATCGCACTTCACGATTCTCGGTACACAGGGTGCTGTCAGCCGGACGCTTGACGATCAAATTCGCTTCTACAACCAGCGGGTGAAACCGGCGGTGGACGCGGGCTTCAATCTGTCGACCGAGGCCCTCGCCGACCTTCATCACCGGGCCCGGGCCCTGGGGCGACAGCCGAGCCGGGGACACGGGGTGGTGTTGTTGCCGTCGTTCATTTACTCATCGGGAGCGTTCGGCGTTGGGGGCGGAGTCTTTGCGAAGACGGCCCTCAACTACCGCATTGAGGAGGGGGGCGCGGGGATTCCCTCGGTTCGCCTCTTGAACCGGACGGACCTCATGGCGCTCGCGTCGCTCGGACTCGATCTGCGAGTAATCGGGCTATCGGACCTGGCAGTGGGGGTAACTGGAACGCAGACGCGCCGGTTTTTGGCGTTTAAACGGGAGCCGCTGGGGCGTTTTACGAACGACGAGGCGGCCATCCTTCTCGACGGGGCGACGTTCCAGCTCGACGCCGGACTGGTGTACACCCCGGACTGGCTCACCGGGGAAACGGGGACCGTGCGGATCGCCGGGGCCGTCTACGATCTGCTGGGACGGGAGTATGGCTACGTGACGGGGGGATCGGGACGGATGCCGTTCATCGGTGAGATTGTGGCTCGGTCGGGCACGGTGCAATCCGAGGCCCTGAACCGGGAAGAGGCCCGGGCACGGCGGGCCTTTGATCTCGAGCCCTCGTACCGTGTGGGCATCGCGTATCAGGTGCCATCGTTCTTCTTCCTCAGTGACGTGGCGCTCACGGCAGATTACCAGGGCTACCGGAGCGGCTTTCAGACGCCCATCACGCGCCTGCATCTTGGCACACGCGCCCAAGTCGCCGGGCCGCTCCGGCTGCGGGCCGGCCTCAGCTCCGGGTATCCGTCTGGAGGGGTCGGCGTGGAGTTCGGTGCGCTCCACCTTGACTATTCGCTTCATGGGGTGGAGGAGGGCCGCACACCGGGACAACTTCGCACCTACGTACACACGGCCCGTGTGCTGCTGCGACTCAAGTGAGCGACACGGGTGGATCGAGCCGGTTTAGCCTCGCCGGCCTCCCAGGGGAACTCGCCGGACGCCTAATGAGGGAAGCCGTCTGAGCCAGGCGGGGTTAGGTCCGCTCTTTGCTCTGAGTCCTCGCCACTGCAGGGGCCCGTCCGAGAGGGCGCCGTACGATTCGTTCCAGGGGGCAGGTCGCCGCTTGTGAAACCCTGGTGGAATTGCAAGGTCGGTGCCCGAATGAACAGGTGTCAATTGAACCTCCAACATTCTTCCATGTAGTAGGAAATCAGTTTTCGAAGAGACAGCCTAGGCTCGTAGCTCAACTTGGTAGAGCAACGGACTCTTAATCCGTGAGTTGGGGGTTCAAATCCCCCCGGGCCTACTTTCTTTCTCCTCCGGTTCAGGTCTTCTGGGTCGGAGGATTTTTTGTTGGGTCGTTTTGGCAACGCTTCTCTGAAAGATGCCCCTGTCGGCTTTCAGGGCCGGTTCGATGGGGCGTTGCAACGCGGGAGTTCTACGCTCGACGCACCGAAAGAGACTGAGCATGGGCGGCGGGCGCGCTCTTCGCGCTTGTACAACGGGGAGACTCAGTCAAGCGGCCGCTCCACTCGACAGACGCCGAGACCGGGGCAGTCGGCCCCCGCATGTCTCGGGCCCTTCGGATTCAAAAGACGGGACAGTGGTTCCGATTCAGTGTTCTACTCTTCAAAGGAGAAGTGCTCCCACGTAGACAGTCCTTCAGCGAGGGGCGTAGCCTGTCGCCAACGGGGGAAATCACCATAAAAATGCCGCTGAGCGTTTCAAGCTCAGCGGCAGGAAATCGTCAGAGTCCTCCAATGATTGACGGGTAAACGCTATGCAGTCCCATTGCTCTCTTGCAGGGAGGGAATCTCCTCCAATGTGTGCATGAGATCGAGACGCGCCTGATACTTCTGGAGCATCGTTTCGGTGTTCGGTTCATCCCGACCGAGCGTGTGCACCTCCTCACAGGTGAGTTCGATCGCGCGGGCAGCAACCGTGGAGGGGTGCAGGGCCAGGTGCGAAGCGAGTTCCCTGAGCTCCTCAGCAAGGTCAGGGGATACCTCGATTTGAAGGGTTACCGTATCCTCCGAATTGGTCTGTTCACCATTCTCCGACGAGTTGGACGGCGGGTCGAAGAGGGTATCTCCGTTCTTGGTCGCTTTTTCGGAAGGGGGAGTCATGACGGAAGGAGGGCTCTTAAACGTGAAGCAGTGTCGAAGTGCAACGAATCGATTCCAAGCAACGGCGCTGCTCTACCGTAGACTCTCATCAGAGACAGACACGTCTCCGGCCTGCGTCAGGGTAGAGGCGCCGGTGGTTGAGCCAACCGCCCGGTCACGTCCTCCTGACAGGCTGGAGTCAGTGCGATCCAGAAGCTGGTCTCCTTCTCGACGGCGGTAGGAAATAGCCGCCAGAGAAGCCGGTAGCGTCCAAAGGAAAAACACTGTAAGGAGAACAGCGGGCGTTGGCGTCATGGCTTAGGGGAGCAGGTCTTTGGCAAGCAGTATCTCGGGAGCAATTCGTTCTCATCTCTAATTGGGACAAACAACGTTCCGAACACCGTCTTCATATGCTTAGCTCGCTTGACGCACCATTTGGGGTCGGGAGAGACGAGTATTTGTGTGGATTCTACATACCTAGTTGGAGCAGTGTATGTATTTATTACCATAAGGTGGCCGGAGTACGAGAAACGGAGGAGGCTCCTCGGAGAAGATCGATACATTCTCGTCCAGAATCCGTAAGGGGACCCGTCGGGAGAGCCCCTGTGTGAATGGAGGGTTACGGCTTCCCTCTATGTCGTGGTGGGCGCCAATTACTCAGCGTCTCGTTGATCGAGCAGTGAAAGACCATTGAGAAGGGGAGAGCAGGTCGAAATAAAAATCCTGCTCGTCCTCTACGTCGGCGGAAGTAGATCGGGAATAAACGCCAGCAGGATCTCAAGACGATATACGGGACTGATAGGTCGTTTCTGCACATCTGGGAGGTCACCCATCAGTTGAGGCTCTTGTTTGGGTCGAATGCGGCGATCGTTCGCATGTCCGGGGGCAGCCCTGGCACACTCGCATATACCGTCTCCCAAGCTCTTCCTCTGGATTCGGAAGCGCTTCCCTTCATTCTTTCATCACGATCATGGTGGCATCAGGCATTGACACTCGAAACTAGGGACCATAAAGTGGAAAGCACTATGATCCACACCGCATTCTTCATTCGAACGGCCCGTCGACCGCGTGTCCGTCGCGAGCGTCGTCCTCGCTCGTCCATACGTGGAACCGGCGTTCTGTCCCTCGAATGATCGGACTGGTGTGATGTAGCAACCGACATTTGACGCGGCATTGCCGCTGTGCTGAAAGGCGCTGGTTCCTCTCGGAGCCAGCGCCTTTTTCTATTTCACCCCAAGTTTTTCTCCTCCCATGCCGATTGTTCTCGCGTTTAGTGGAGGCCTCGACACCTCCTTCTGCGTGCCGTACCTGCAAGAGACCTACGACCAGCCGGTCCACACCGTGACCGTGGATACCGGCGGCCTGACCGATGCTGATCGCTCCGACATTGCGGAGCGTGCGGAGGCGCTGGGAGCTGACGAGCATCATCTTCTCGACGGCCGTGCGGCACTCTACGACGATCACCTGAGCGTGCTGATCAAGGGCAATGTGCTTCGGGGGGGCGTCTACCCGCTCTGCGTGGGACCGGAGCGCATCGTGCAGGCCAAAGGCGTGGCGGAGGTGGCCAACGAGCTGGGGGCGACGGCGGTGGCGCACGGGTCCACCGGGGCCGGTAACGATCAGGTACGGTTCGACGTGGCGCTGCAAATGGTGGGGGACGACCTAAAGGTCCTCGCGCCGATTCGGAGCCTCGGCTTGAGCCGCGACGAGTCCACGGCCTATCTGGAGGAGCGGGGCTTTTCGGTGCCCGAAGACACGACGGACTACTCCATCAACCGGGGCTTGTGGGGCACCACGGTCGGCGGAGCGGAGACGCTGACGGCGGAGGAGCCCTTGCCGCCTGAGGCGTACCCCGACACGGTTCCGCCGACGGAGGCCCCCGACACGCCAGAGACAGTCGACCTCACGTTTGAGGACGGCCTGCCCGTGGCCCTCAACGGCGAAGCGATGGACGGGATCGCTCTTGTCGAGGCGCTCACTGACATCGGGGGGCAGCACGG
>CAZTDC010000167.1:0-7025 GCA_964612165.1 uncultured Salinivenus sp. | reverse complement strand
CGCACGGCCCGCAGAATGTTTTCCAGCGCGTCGGGGGTGTGCGCATAGTCCACGATGACGGTCGGGCCGCCCTCGAAGGACAGTTGCTCGAACCGTCCCGGAACCGGCGGTGCGTCCGCGAGCGCATCGAGCACCGTGTCGGAATCGTGCCCCAGGGCGCGACCGCTGCCGTAGGCCGCCGCCAGGTTGTAGGCGTTGAAGCGCCCCGCCAGCCGAAAGGCGTGCTCCCGTCCGTCGATCTCCAGGCGGAGGCCGTCGACTCGGCTTTCCAGAATCGTCGGCTGAATGTCGGCCTCCTGTTCGAGGGCGAAGGAAACCGTCGTGGCCTCGGTGTCCGCCACCATCTGCGCGCCGACTTCATCGTCGGCATTGTAGAGCGCCGTGGCGTCCGCCCCGAGATCGTCGAACAGTTTCTTCTTGGCGCGGCGGTATGCACGCGTAGTGCCGTGGTAGTCGAGGTGATCGGCTGTAAGGTTCGTGAAAATCGCAACGTCGTAGTTGACGCCGTGCACGCGCTCCTGGTCGAGGGCGTGGGAGGACACCTCCATCGCGCAGGCGGTGCAGCCGTGGTCCACCATGCGGCGCAGGGTCCGCTGCAGCTCGATGGGGCCGGGCGTGGTGAGGGCCGACTCGGTCGTGCCGGCGCCCGTCCGCACCTCAATGGTGCTGAGGAGGCCCGCTGTCTCGTCCAGCGCCTCCAGCAGGTGATGCACGAGAAAGGTCACCGTCGTCTTGCCGTTCGTACCGGTCACGCCGACGAGCCGCAGCGTATCGGCCGGGTCGTCGTAGAGGGCCGCCGCCATCTCGGCCAGCGCCACGCGCGTATCCGACACGTGAGCGAAGACGGTCCCAGGAAAGCGGTCGCGCACCGCGGCCGGCACCGCCTCGCACACCACGAGGTGGGCTCCCTCTGCAATCGCTTTGTCAATGAACGAGTGCCCGTCGGCCTCCGTCCCCCGAATCGCAACAAAGGCACTGCCGAGTTCGACCGCCCGGCTGTCGTCCGTCAAGTGGTCGAGCACAAGCGCGTCCGGGGCGGGCGCCTCCGGCCCGGCCCGCACCGATTCGAGGAGCCCTTGCTCCTGAAGTCGGCGCTGCAGGGCGGACCAGGCCACCGAGGCGTTTTCCTCGTCGGCGGCGGACGCCGAGGTCGTATGGGCGTCGTTGGTCGGCATGGGTCTACGAGCCGCTTTCGAGGAGAACGCGAGAGGGCAGCGGGGTGCCGGGCGAGGGCTTCTGGCTGCCGACGACGCCTTGCCCCACGAGGCGCGCCTCTACGCCATGGGCCTGCAACCAGCCCAGCGCGTGCCGCATGCTGGTGTTCGTCAGGTCCGGCAGGGTGTCCGTCGCGTTCGTCGGCAGCGCCGAGCGACCCACGAGCGAATCGACGGTTGGGGTTCGGTGTCGATCGACGGTCTGCTCCGCCGTCATGCGGTCGACGACCGAGGGGAACGTGCCGGCCCACCGCCGGGCTACCCGCCGAAAGATGGGCGCGGCCACGGCGCCGCCATAGATGCTGGTCTGCGGCGCCCCCACGACGACGAGCAGGGTTACTTCCGGATCGTCGGCCGGAAAGAAGCCCACGAACGAGGCTCGGGCCCGCTCTTTCGTGTAGTCGCCGTCTGCCACCTGGAGGGCGGTCCCCGTCTTGCCCGCCACGCGCAGGCCCTCGATCTGCGCCTCCGTTGCCGTCCCGCTCTCGACGGCCTGTTCGAACGCGGGGCGCAGCGTGCGGGCCGTCTCCGGCGTCATCACGCGGCGGATGGAATCGGGCTCGTTGCGCCAGAGGGTCCGTCCCCGCACGTCGCGTCGCTCGGCTACCACGTACGGCTTCATGAGCCGACCGCCGTTGGCGAGGGCGCTGTACGCCGTCACCAACTGCAGGGGCGTCACCGCAACCTCATAGCCAATGGCCATCGACGTGAGGGTCGTCTGGCTCCACTCGGTCGGCCGCTTCAGCACGCCCTCCTGCTCCCCCGGAAGATCAATCCAGGTGGGCGTGCTAAAGCCCATGTTGCGGGCATACTGGTAGAACGTCCCGCGATCGAGGTGCTCGCGCACCGTCTTTGCCATGCCCACGTTGCTCGACTTGGAAAGCACCTCGGCAAACGAAATGGTGCCGTAGGCCTTCACGTCCTTCATCGTGTGGCCGTGGAAGACGGCCCATCCCTCACCAGTCTCAACGGAATCGTCCATCGACACGTGGCCCTGATCGACCGCCGCGGTAGCGCCAACGAGCTTAAACGTAGAGCCGGGCTCGAAGCGGTCGGTGATGGCACGGTTGCGACGGGCGCTGCTCGACGCGTTGCCCGGCGTATTTGGGTTGTACGTGGGCACGTTGGCCATCGCCAGAAGGGCGCCGGTCTCCGGATCCATGGCCACGGCGGTGCCCCACGCCGCGCCGCTCTCGCGCACGCCCCGACGCAGTTCATCTTCAAGGGCCGCCTGGCGGGAGAGATCGATCGTGAGAACGAGGTCGCCCCCATGCTTCGGTTTCGTAACCTGCCCACCTACGAAGGTCTTGATCCGCCCGCTCCGGTCGCGCTTCACGATGCGCTTCCCCGGCGTGCCCGAAAGAATGTCGTCGTACTCCGTCTCCAGCCCCGAAAGGCCGTGCCCGTCGCCCCCCACGTGCCCAAGCACGTGCGCCGCCGTGGTGCCGTGCATGTACCGGCGCGCGAAGCGGGGCGTCAGAATGAGGCCCGGCACCTCCCACCCCTTCACTTTCTCGTACTGGCGCTCGGTGAGACCCTTGCGGAGGGGGGCGTACTGCGGACTGTACCGATTCTGCACCTGCTCCCGATAGTGAGCCGCCGAGCGGTCCGTGATCTCGGCCAACTGCTTGTAAAACTGATCCGCCACCTGCTGGAAACCGTCTACGGTCGGGTCGAGGGCCAGGTCGTACCGGGCCGTGTTCGCGGCCAGCGTGCGCTCCGATCGGTCGAGGATCGCCCCCCGCATGGCCGGAATTTTGACCGTGGATCGCGCCTGTTCTTTCGCCCGGTCCCGCAGTTCGGCCTTCTCCGTAATCACGACCCATCCGATCTGGACGGCCACGACCACGGGCACGATGCTGAGCAACGTCAGCACCATGTACATCCGGGTCAAAATCTGATCTTTCGGCTTCATGGCAGCGGCGAAATTAGAAGACTCGCCCCGACAGCTGTCGGGATCGAATTCCAAACTCGTTATTCCTCAATCGAGACCGGCGGACCGTAGGTGACGCTCGCCCGCAGCCCCAATTCTCGCGCCCGCTCGTAAATCACGGCCGGGCTGGTTTTCCGGGCAAATTTTCCTTCCAGTCGATTGCGTTTCAGGTGAAGGCGCTTGTTCTCCGTCCGAAGTTCCTGTACCTCGCTCAGCACATCCTGCGTGGCATGAACGTGCCCCACGTACAGCGTAAACGCGCCTGCCAGCAGGAGCACGACGATCGCGAACCGCACCGTGGAGATGCGCTCCAGAAACGTCTCCTCATCGGATGATCCGGGGCGACGCTGATTCGTCGGGGTCTCCAGATCCGTCCAGTCCGGCAGGGCGGTTCCATGGCGCGACCAGGTCGAAGCGGCCCCATCGCCCGACGACCGGCGCGGGCTGGTGCCTTTGTCCTGGCGAAGCCGGCTCTTCATGCCCGACCGGCGTTCGCCGGAGGCGCGGCCGTTGCTGGATCGGGAACTCGGTCGGCTCATCGGTCCATGGTCACTGAATTCTAGAGTCAACGAAGAAGACGGCCTGTGCGTCTGGCCGTGCAATCAGAAGATCGCCTGCGTCCGCCTCACGGATCGAACGCGTCCATTTCTATGGTCGCGGGGGGATCGTGCCGTGACTCGTCGCGGGTAGACGCCTCTTCGTCGCGGTCGGGGGTCTCCTCATCGCGATTGGGAATCTCCTCGTGCCCGGACTGCTGGGACGTCTTCTTCCGAATCAGCTTCCGCCCCTTGTCCACCGCATCGTCCGGATCAACCACGAGGTGCCGCACAAGCCTGCGGAGCTCGTCTTGCTCGAAGGGCTTGGCCACGTACGCGTCGAAGCCGGCGTCGAGAAAGGGGCCGCTGCCCTCCGGCAAGCTGTGACTCGTGACGGCCACCATCGGCACGCCCCAGTAGGGCGTCTGCTCGCGCAGCTCTTCCACCACCTCCGTCCCCATCCCATCCGGGAGACGCAGGTCCACGAGGAGGCCGTCGTACGGCACGCTCTCGGCCATGCGGAGGGCATCGGTGACGGTACTCGCTGCGTCGGTGCGCACCACGTCCCGCAGGGCGTAGCGAATGAGCATGCGCGCGCTCGGGTCGTCCTCGATGACGAGCACGATCGGCCGGTCGTCCGGCGCCTCGCGCTCGGCGTCTCGAATTCGACTCCACAATACGTTGGGAAAAATGCCAGATTCGTCGTCCATGGCGTCGTCCCCTAGAATGGTGCAAAAGTGCGAAACCACGATTCGTCGAACGCGATGCTAGCCCGGCATCGGCGGCCCAGCCTCGTCGTCGTCCCGTCGCTCGGCGACGCGCAATCGAGCGCTTCGAGCGCGGGGATTGGCCTCCACCTCCGCCTCGTCGGCCTCGATGGGGCCACGGGGCACTTCCTCCCAGGGCGCCACGAGGTTGCCATACAGGTCGCGCTGGGGGTCCCCCTCGAAGTTGCCGTAGCGCAGAAAGCGCTTCACCCGTCGATCTTCCAGCGAATGGTAGCTGATCACGGCGATGCGTCCGCCGGTGCGAACGACCTCCGTGCTCTGCTCGAGGGCGCGCTCCAACATCTCCAGCTCCGCATTTACAACAATGCGCAGCCCCTGAAACACGCGCGCCAGCGTCTTCACCTCGTCGGGGGGCGGCACCACCGAGCGAACCGCCTCGGCCAGCTCGCGCGTCGTCTCGAGCGGACGAGCTTCAAGGATGGCGTGCGCCACCGTACCTGCCCGGCGCTCTTCCCCGTAGTCGCGAATCACCTCCCGCAGGTCGCGCTCCGACCAGTCGTTTACAATCTGACGGGCGGTCAGCCCCTGACGCGGATTCATGCGCATGTCGAGCGGCCCCTCTTCCTGGAAACTGAAGCCGCGCTCGGGATCGTCGATCTGGTGCGACGACACGCCGAGATCGAGCAGGAGCCCGTCGACGGGCATGAATGCTTCGGCTTCTAAAAGTGACCGGAGCGCACCGAAGTTGCCGCGAACGGCGCGGAAGCGGCCGGCCTCGCGTTCGTCGGCGAGACGGTCGCGAGCCGTGGCGAGGGCGTCGGCGTCCTGGTCAATCCCCAAAACCCCTCCCTCCGGATTCAACTCGTCGAGCAGGGCGCGGGCGTGCCCACCCCCACCGAGGGTCGCGTCTACGTAGCGCCCACCGGGGTCGGTGACGAGTCGCGTTCGTACGTCGTGTGAAAGAACAGGTGCGTGGTAGTCCGTCGCGTATCGCAGCGGGTCGCCGCGATTAGACGCATTGTCGGGATCGTCATCTTCAGGCATAACCGCTCGCTCCTAGCACGCTGTTGCGTATGTATCCACCTTCCAAGGTCGTCGCAAGAACCCGCCTATCAGTTCCTCAGTTTTCAGTGCGCAACAGGGTGCGCGCCTACATGCCCATCACGCGCTCGGCGAGCGTCTCGTAATCGGACGGCTGCTCGTTGAGGTACTCGTCGAAGCGCTCCGGATCCCAGATCTCAATGTGATCGAAGGCCCCCAGGATGAGCGCCGAGTCGTCGAGGTCGGCAAACTCAAGAAGCGGCTTCGGGATGCTGATGCGTCCCTGCCCGTCGAGCGAGACTTCGTCGGCCCACATCATGATGATGCGGATGAAATCTCGCGCCTCCCGGTTGTACATGTTCAGCTCGCCGATCTCCTCTTCGATCGAGGACCATCGGTCCATCGGGTAGAGGAAGATGCAGTCTTCAAAGCCACGCGTGATCGTGAAGGTGTCCTGCGCCTCCGGAGACATCGCATCCCGCATCTTCGCCGGGATGGCCACCCGGCCCTTGCTGTCTACGGAATATTCGGCCTGCCCCTTGAAGACCATAATCGCAGCGGCACCATGTGTCGTGGCGCGGTGATAAGCAGAACGCGTGAACAGAGGCGTGCGGATTCTGGGACGATTCCCCACAATTCCCCACGCGCCTCCACAAGGTACGGGTTTTGCGCTCAATGTCAAGGTTCAGCGGCGCTCAACGCCATTTTTGCTCCGAATCTTGCCATGTCCAAACCATGTGCACATACAAGATCGGCACGGAAATAAGCGCGACTCCCCCGTGAAGTGAAAACATTTTCACCACCGAAAATTGATGGGTGAAAACATTTTCACCACAGCTTCCTTTGCCGCCCTGCTGGACGTACACATATGTTGTCGGGTGAACACCCCGAACTTCCGCCCGGCTCCGGTCGCGGGACGGCCGGGCGGGTTTCTGCCCTGAGTCTTTCGTACACCCTCCGTTACTTTTTCTCCGACGGCTGTGCCGATGCAGAAGGAACGTCTCACGCAACGCCAGAACGAGGCCTACGAGTTTATTCGGGGCTACATGGACCAACACCGCAAGCCGCCGACGATGCAGGAGATTGGGAACGCCCTCGGGATTGCCTCTACCAATGGGGTCTACAAGCTGCTGGCAGCGCTCGAAAAGAAGGGCTGGATCGAGCGGGAAAAACACGCGGCCCGGGGCATCCAGCTTGTGGGGGAAGACCAAGATCCTCTCGGCATGGGCGGAGGACTGCCCAGCCTGCCGATCGTGAGCCGCACGGCCAGCGACCGGCCCGAGCGGTTACGTGACCGGCCTCGAGGCACCCTGTCGGTGGACGACCGCCTCCTGCGCAAGGCTGACGATCCGGACGCCTGCCTGCTCGGTCAAGCGGGGGACGACGGCATGAATGGGGACGGCATCTACAAGGGCGACCTGCTCCTGATCGAAGAGATGAACTGGGGCGACTTAGAGAACGGTGCGCTCGTGGCTGCACTCGTGGAGGAAAAACTGATCCCCCGCGAGTTCCACTTCGCCAACAACCGCATCCACCTCCGCCCCGCCGACCGACACTACACGGAGGAAACCTA
>CAZTDC010000166.1:0-7032 GCA_964612165.1 uncultured Salinivenus sp. | reverse complement strand
CGATGTAGGGATGGTAGAAGTACTCCGGGGCGTCGAGGTGCATGAGGGTGCCGTTGAGGGCGCATGCGTCGGCTCCGTCATCGAGCACGGCGGCCTGCCGTTCGAGCCGGGTCCGATGGTACCAGTCATCATCGTCCCACTGGGTCAAGTATGTGCCCGACGCTTCGTCGAGGGCCACGTTCCGGAGCGCGCCGAGCACGTGGTCGACATCCGAGTCAAGCGTCACGTAGGTGACCTCGTCGTCGGGCAGATCCTCGAGGATCGGAGCCAGATCGGTCTCCCCATCGTCCACGACCACCAGTTCGCGGTTGGGGTAGGTCTGCCGCTCGTAGCACCGGATCGATCGCCGCATGAGCTGCGGGCGGTCGGCGGTGACCATGAGGCAGCTAACCAGGGGCCGGTCGTTGGATGCCGACATTGGGGGAGGGACACATTCGCAAAAGGAGGCAAATCGCGACTCTCCAGCCCACGGGGTCCGCCGATTGAAGGTTCCAATTTGCGCAGCTTAGAGAAGCGACCGTGAAGACGAGAGGGCGGGTCGCAGCGCGTGGTCGCGACAGGTCAGCGCCACGCCTCGAGGCGGCGATCCAGCAGGTCAGCGAGGGCGTCCACGTGCGGCGCGTAGTGCTCGCGGAGGCGGTCCCGTGTCTCGGAACTCGGGGTCCGTTTCCAAGGGGAGGCAAAGAGGTCCACCGGCTGGGTGAGGACGAAGGGAACCGGAAGCCAGTAGTTTAGATGGGCGCGCGGTTTGCTAAAGGAGTGGACGTGGCGGGCCTCGTCTGATTCCTCGGCAATGAGGGCCGGGTCCAGGTCGAGAAACGAGCAGGTGCGTTGCCGGCCCCGCTCCGGCTCATCGACGACGTCTTCCTCGAAGATGAGAACGAGCAACTGCTCCCGGTCGAAGACGGACAGGTAGTCGCGGAGGTGCCGGTCGTACTCCCCCATCGTCAAAATGCCGTGCCGCCGGCAGAGGGACTGGTGATCCCCAAAGAGTACGCGGTCCATCGGGAGGTGGGGCGGGAGCCGTCCGCGCGCCATGTGGTGGTTGTACGCAGAAAGGGCGCGCGCCACGGGATCGCGGAGGAGGGCGATGAGCTGAACGTCGGGAAGGGTATCGGCGATGTTTTGGTGCGGGGCCGGTGCGTCGCTTCCCGGGTCCGGCACGTTTGTCCAGAGGTAGTTGGGCGTCTTTTCCCCAATGCGTTTGTTTGGGTCTACGCCGCGAAAGTGGCGGGCATACCAGTCGAGGCCGCGGCGGTAGTTCTGGTCCTTATTGAAGAAGTGGATCTCCCGGTCCGGCATGTAGACGTTCGGATGACGCCGGAGAAGGGCGCGGAGCCAGGTTGTGCCGGCCTTCTGCGCACCGATAATCAAGAAGTCAGGAAGCGGCATGGACCGAGCGGGGGAAAGGAGCCGAGGATCCTCTCCAGATACAAGCCGGCTCTGTCCGCGTTTCGGCGGGTCGTCGTGGACCGTTGCGGACTTCGCGGACATACATGAAATCCGTCATGTGAACCTTGGTGCGTGCGAGGCGCCGTTACCTCTGCAGCGCTGGATACGGCTATTGGATCGGTGGATAATGACAAATTGTGAGGAGAATGACGGGATGCCTCCGTTCGACGACCCTTTTAATGAACATCCCCTTTATGAAACGCCTTTCTGCGTCCGTTACGTGGTGGATGGGAGCCGTTTTGCTGCTCAGTGGAATAAGCGGAGAGGCTGCGGTGAACGCCCAGAGCTCTCGGCTCGTGACCGACTTCGAAGAATATGACGAAGGGACCATTCCGGGCGGCTGGATGCGTGTTGTCTCCAAGGACGACATTCGGGCAGCGGAAGACGCTCTGGAGCCCGGGGAGAGATTTGAGGTGTTGGAGGAGGAGGGCAACAAGTTCGTGCGCCTCTACACGGACGGGGAATACATTCGCTTCTCGAAGCGCAACGGAAAGGAGTTCGAGTGGAATCTCAACAAGCATCCCCGCCTGCAATGGCGGTGGCGCGCGCTCACGTTGCCGAAGGGCGCGAGCGAAAAAGGCACGAACGACACCGGCGGGGCCGTCTACGTCACCTTTGGCACGGACTGGCTCGGGCGCCCGAAGAGCATCAAGTACACGTACAGCTCGTCGCTGCCGGTCGGGACGGTCGTTTCGTTCGGTCCCTTGAAAGTGATCGTCGCCGACTCGGCGCAGGAGCCGCGGATGCGAAAATGGAAGACCCGGACGCGTCACATCATCAACGATTATAAGCAGGTGTTTGGGGACGACCCGCCCAAGCGTCCGGTCTCAATTACCATCTCGGGGGATTCGGATTCGACAGGCGACGAGTCGAAGGTGGACATCGACGATATTATGCTCCTCCCCTCCCAGCGAGCGAAGTAAGCGACTACAGGGGGCAGGCCCACTGTCCCGCCGGATGGGGAGGCTTGATTCCCAAAGAAGATGGGACCAATCGCGCCCCTGCGGACGTGAGGAGCCGTCCTACCCGTCTTCCTCATCCCTGCCTCTCGTTCAATGGCTGCGTCCCAAGAGGGCTACGTTCTCCACAGCTACGGTCCCGACCGGTACGTAAAGCACGCAGTCGCGTCGGTACACACCCTCCGGCGCCACGACTCTGACCGGCCCGTGGCGCTGTTTTGCCCGGAATCTCATCGGGCCGTGCTGGAGCGGAGGGGCCTCGACGCCCACTTCGACGTGCTGGGCGACCTCCCGCCGAAGCACCAGTCCATCGTCGGCTTCAAGCACCACCTCGACCAGTTCAAGGCCTTCGAACGCTCCCTTTTCGTCGACGCCGACATGGTGTGGTGCCGCGATCCAGACCCGCTCTGGCAGCAGTTCGCGGCGTTTCCGTTTACGGCCACGGGCCTCCAGAACGCCGATCACTTCTTCGGCGGGCCGAAGGGACTCGGCGTGCTCGTGGACATGGCGCTCCAGCGGCGGCGGCGCACCCTGAACCGATTTGGCCTCACGCACCTGCCCCGTGTGCAGGCCGGCATGATCTACGCGCAGGACGACGCGACGACCCAGGACGTGGTGGAGCGGGCGTCCGAGTTTCTTGCAAAGTCGGATGAGACCCACTTCCGCAGCCGGCTCGAGGAGGGGCGGTCGGAGGAGACCTGCGAGTGGAGCCTCGCGATGGCCATGAGTGAGATGAACCTGCAGGTGTATCCGTGGCTGCAGGGCCAAAACAGTCCACAACTCGATTACATCAACGTGCTCGTCGACCACGATCCGGGCTTTGAGGATGTCACCTACCGCTTCTACACCTCCCCGTTCGTGTACAGCCTTCGGGGACTGCCGGCCGAGGGCCTCCGCGATGCGCTTCTGTGGCTGGCCGAGTGCATGCCCCGCATGGGCGAATACGTCGAGTTTACGCCCTACGTCGTGCACTTTGGCTGGCTCCACCAGAAGGAGCCGTTCCACGACTTCGCCGCCCGCGCCTGGACCCGCCTGACGGACGAGCAGCGGCATCCCCGCCGGGTCGAAGGGCCGTCCACAGAGGCCGAACCGTCGGAGTAACGTGCCTGCACAGACGAACGCGAAACCGCAGATGGGCGTGGCGTACGACCTCAATTTTCGCGAGCACCCCGAGGCCTACCGCTACCAGTCGGGCGAGCAGGGGGTGTTCAAGGTGCAGCCCTACAAGGACGAGCTGCTTCCCCACTGGGGCTTTAAAGACGAGGAGACGGCCCGGGAGGCCGTGGCGGCCCTCCGCGAAGAGTATGACACGTACCGGGAGCAAACGGACTTTGTCGGGATGGACATGGTGCGGAAGTACTTGCAAATGGGCTTCACGCGAGCCATGCGGTACGCCAAGTATCCGGGCGGACAGAAGTACGACGAGGACGGGACGGAGCGGGCGCCGCAGCAGTGGGCCGACGACGAGAAACGGGCCGCCGCGGTCGTCTTTCGGGACGCCTGGCAGCGGGTGACGGACGATCCGGCGTATGAGCGCCTGAAGGAGCGGCACCAGGCGGAGGTGTATGACCCGGCGGCCAGCCCGATGGGGCCGGACGGAGAGGAGGAGAATGAACAGGACGAATGAACGAGGTCCTTTTGTGGAAAGCGGGTTGGGATGATGGATAATCTGGCAGAGCGGATTTCTGTGCCGCTCGACCGACACTGGATCGATGGGAACGGCGTGAACCTGCACGTGCGGGCGGCGGGGCCGTCCGACGGGCCGCTCGTGGTGCTCCTCCACGGTTTTCCCGAGTTCTGGTATGGCTGGCGCCACCAGATCGCGCCCCTCGCCGAGGCGGGCTACCGCGTCGTGGTTCCCGATCAGCGGGGATACAACCTGAGCGATGCGCCGCCCCGGGTTTCCGCGTACGACCTGGATCTGCTCACGGCAGATGTGCGTCGGCTGATCGACGCCGCCGGGCGCGAGAATGCGCACGTCGTGGGGCACGACTGGGGCGCGATGGTCGCCTGGCGGCTGGCCATGACGCATCCGGAGTGGATTCGCCGTCTCGGCATTCTCAACGTGCCGCATCCCCGAGTCTACCGGCGCACGGTGCGCACGAGCCCGAGCCAGTTCCTGCGCAGCCTCTACGTGCTCTTCTTTCAGCTTCCGGTTCTGCCCGAGTGGCTGCTGGGACGGAACGACGGGCAGGGACTCGCTCTGCTGCTTCGGTGGAGCAGCCACCGCGATACGTTCACCGCGGACGATCTGGCTGCCTATCGGCGGGCGTGGGGCCGCCCCGGCCGCATCCGGGGCATGCTCCACTGGTACCGCGCGGCGGTCCGGCGAGGGGTGCGGGGAGGGCAGTCCGACGGAGAGATCGAAGTGCCGACGCTCGTCCTATGGGGCGCTCAGGACGCAGCCCTCAGCCAGCAGATGGCGGCGCCCAGCGCGGCCCTGTGCACCGACGGCCGGCTCGTCGTTCTCGACAACGCCACGCACTGGGTGCAGCACGACGCCCCCGACACCGTCACGCGCCACCTCCTCGACCATCTTGCACAGGGGTGATCGGGGGGCGTCGTTCCGCGCTTTGAGCACGTCCACAAGAGCCAGCTGGACCGGTCGACTCTCTATTCTACGAATCCGCTATGATCGTTCGGAGGAGATCGTCGTCGAGGCGGTGGCCGCCCTCGAACGTGTGTACAGTGACCGGAATGTCGTGACGGTCCAGGTTGCGGCGTACGCTCTCTCGGCGCTCAGCCGACACGTATGGATCGTCCGTCCCCACCACAATGGCTGGATCTATCGCGCGAAGCCGATCGGCGTGTTGACTCAGATCGAGGTCGTGGGCCGGGGCCCCGCTCCACAGGACCAGGCGGTCGACCGCGGTGTCGCCGAGCACGGCCCACCGGGTCGCCGTGGCCGCTCCCTGCGAGAAGCCGAGCACGCGAATCGAGGGCTCGTGGTCGTCGGGACGAAGCTGACGGACGACGGCGTCGAGGTAAGAAACGTAGTCCGCAATCTCGTGCACCCGCTCCTCCCGCGTCATCCAGGACGCGCCCACCTCTTCGTGCGACTCCAGGCCGTCGACGTAGAACCGCGACAGGGCCTCCGGCGCCACGACACAGCGCTCGGGCGTGACGATCGGTTCGAAGGGCTCGATGAAGTTGGCGGCGAGTTGACCGTAGCCGTGAAGGACGACCCACCACTCGGGAGCCGTGTCGGGCGCGCCGAGGGTGGCTACCCGGGCGGTGCGCGGGACGCGAACGGAATGCAGCGACGGAGCGGTCGACATGGCTGGTTAGGCGATCAGGAGAGCGTGCCATCCTGTGGAATGGAGGCGTCCAGTCGATCCATTGTCTCCTCCGCCGTGTCCACCACGTGGACGAGGTCGGCTATGGCTTCACGGGCGAACTGGCCCTCGCGCAGCTCCGCAAAGAAGTCGAGAAGCGTGTCGAAGAAGCCGTCGGCGTTGAGAATGACGATGGGATGGTCGTGGTAGCCCAGCTGCTTGAGTGTGAGCACCTCCATGAATTCCTCGAGCGTGCCGTACCCGCCCGGCAGCACCACGAACGCGTCGGCCCGCCGAAACATGATGCCCTTGCGCTCCCGCATCGTGTCGGTCACGATGAGCTCGTCGGCGTCGTAGGCGATGCCCTCCCGGTCCTGCAGCTTCGACGGAATAACCCCGGTGATGGTGCCCCCGGCTTCGTGCGCTGCGTGCGCCAGCACGCCCATGAGGCCTACGGCTCCCCCACCGTATACGAGCGTATGCCCGCGGCGCGCAATCTCCCGACCGAGCGCTTCGGCCACAGGGGGATACGTGTCGGCAATGGCATTGCTGGACGAACAATAGACGCAGATGGAAGGCATAGGCAAATGAGAACATGAGGGGATGGTGCGCGCGGAACGTAACCATCGGCACGGAGAAATGCGATGCAAGATTCATCCCCATCAGGATCAAGCAGAGAAATGACAAACAAGGTCTCCCTTCCTCCACTGGAAACGAATGGCGCAGGCGTTCGTGATAATCCTACAATTCAAAATTTGGACTGACCAGTGAAGTCAAAGGTGAAAACGTCCGGGTTCTCCCCAACTCTTCGTAGTATTAACTGACGGTCTAGGAAATTGGGACCCGTTCCTGATGATCCGTTCTCGCGCTTCTCGAATTAACCTTCTTCGTTTCATGTCTCGTGCCCTTCGCCTTATTGCCGTCGTTGGTCTACTCGCCGGCCCGTTACTGCTTGCTGGGTGTGACTCAGTGAGCACGCAGACAAATCAAGCACCAACCGCCGATGCTGGATCGGACCAAACAGCTCAGGTTGGAGATCAGGTAACCCTCGACGGATCGGGCTCTTCCGATCCGGATGAGGACGAACTCTCGTACTCGTGGTCACTGGATACGCCGGATGGGAGTGAGGCCTCCCTCGCTGATCCGAGTGCTGCACAGACCACATTCACTCCGGACGTGCAGGGGACCTACACCGCCTCCCTCACGGTATCGGATCCGGACGGAGAGGAAGACACCGACCAGGTGACGATCGAGGTCGAGAGTGGAACCGTCGAACTTGCTTCAAACATCACCAGTGATCGAACGCTGACCCCCGACAATCGATATCTGGTGACGGCGAGTTGCGT
>CAZTDC010000165.1:0-7036 GCA_964612165.1 uncultured Salinivenus sp. | reverse complement strand
AGAGCCGGGAATGGTCCCGTTCAAAGGGGGGAAGTGGAGGCTGGTACAGAGATTGTAGTGCTGGGGAGAGCCCGAAGACACGGTGTGGGGAGTGAGAAGCCGCTCGCGGGGATTCTGATACGAAATATCCTGCATTTTTCATGGGATCCCGTTAGACGCATTGTTCGGGTGGTTGAAATGCCTACAACTCCGCTCTATATTGGTGGGCGTCTATGTGCGCGAGCGACTTAAGAGCGTTGAGCTTATGTTGCACCGGAAGCGGAATCTCCTTCACGGGGGATGAGCGGTTACCACTCCGCTCGCGCACACTGACAAGGTACCCCGAGATCCACGCACGCTCCCACGTGCACAACTGGCTCGTTCCGAATTCCTTTGGACGGGTAAACTCAAGATGTTTTCCCACCGGAAAATTAGGTTTCGTCTCTAATGAATCAGGATCAGAAGTATTACTACGATCCGGATCGCTGCTCCTTTGTAAAAGTCGAGCAGACATGGGCGGATTACGCAATCCATGCCGCCCAGGTGGTGGGGCTCGCCGTGATTCTGGCGGGGCTCGGCGTTTGGCTTATCGACGTGTACTGGGTCACGACCCCCGAGGAGCAGTCCCTTAAGGTTGAAAACAAAGCTCTTGAGCGCCAGCTCGACCGTGTTAGTGGCCGCATGTCGACCCTTTCGTCCCGGCTCGACACGCTTGCGGAGCGAGATGAAGCGTTGTACCGGCGGCTTTTTCAGATCGAGCCGATCTCAGACGACATCCGCCAGGTTGGGGTGGGCGGATCGGATCCGTACAAGGAGTTTGATCAGATGGGCGAAGACGCGTCATCACTGCTCAAGAACACGGCCCAGAAGCTCGATAAGATTGAGCGGCAGATGAGTCTACAGGGGACCAGCTACGAGGAGTTGAGTGAGATTGCGAAGAAGCGGAGCAAGCGGCTGGTTCAGCTTCCCGCCATCCGGCCCGCCAATGGCCCCATTGTGTCCGGGTACGGAATGCGAAAGCACCCCGTTCTCAAGGTGCGCAAGATGCACTCGGGCGTCGATTTTCTCCTGCGCCGAGGGACGCCTGTGGTTGCGACCGGCAAAGGAACGGTCCGACGGGCAACGGAAAGTCCAGCGTACGGCAATTTTGTTGAAATCCGCCATCCGAAAGCGGGATACGTCACGCGCTACGCGCACCTCTCCGAAATTCCCGACGACATTCAACCGGGAGAAACTGTGGAGCGGGGCGAAACGGTGGGATATAGCGGGAGTTCGGGACGAACGACCGGGCCGCACTTGCACTACGAGGTCCATAACCAGTCGGGCCAGGCGCTCGATCCGATGCGCTTCTTCGTGCCGGACATGACCCCGGAGTCGTACCATGAGCTCGAGAAGCGGACCGAACAGTATCAGTCGGAGATGGCCAGTGCCGCCGATGCACCAACGGGCACCGATGCGTCCCGATAGCCTTTCTCCCCGTACCGCAGGAAAACCGTCGCTCGCGTAGGGCGCCACTCACCGTTGCCTGGGGATCACATTCGTGCATTCCAGGTATCTGCGGTCTCCGCACGGATTGATTGTTGGCAGGAACGACAGCTCGCTCGCATTGGCCCGCGCTCGTCTCCCCATTTGGCCGCTTTCGCTCCTCGAACGCGTTGTTCTCGTTGCTGTGGTCGTTGGCACGGGGCTTTGCGCTGTGGGACAGGCCACGCCGTTGTCGCTCGCGGACGGCCGCCGATCGGGGACAGTCGCGAGCGACACGACGGATCCGATTGTGCGAACCGTGCGCATCGAGGGAAATCAGCACTTCTCCGAGAGCACGCTTAAGAAGCAGATCCGAACCAGTCGGAACCGCCGCATCCTTGGCATTCCGGGGTTCACGTGGTGGCGCTGGGTGTATCGGCTCGGCGACACGGATTGGATGTGGCCGCGACTGGGGCGAGCCCTAAAGTCAGGGGGAGAGCCGCCGGCCTACCTCGATTCGACGACCGTGGGCGGGGATGTCCGACGATTGCAGGTGTATTACAAAAACCAGGGCTTTTTCGAGGCGAGCGTCACGTCGTCCATTCGTCGAAGCTCGTCGGAGAACCGAGTGCGGGTCGTCTTTCAGGTGGAGCCCGGGCCGGCGACGTTCGTGCGCCGTGTCCAGTACGACGGCCTCAACGCCCTCACCCCCGCCCAGCGTCGCGAGATCGGACGAGAGACGGAGCTAAACGCCGACTGGACGGCCGAGGCGCCCCTGTCATTTCGCGCGAAGGATCAGCGCTATCAGCGGTCGCTGTTTTTGAACGAGCGTCGCCGCATGCTTTCTTATCTTCGGAATGAAGGGTTTGCGGCGGTCAGCCGGGACTCCATTCGGGCCGTCATTGACAGGAAAACGACGCCCGCCGGATCGCTGGACGTCACGTTTCAGGTGAGGCCGGGAAAGCGATATCGCTTGGGCGACGTCCACTTTCAAATAACGGGACCCGAGGCGGCGCAACCTCGACGCGACACGCTCGCCGTCCCCGTGGACACGACCGGGGGGAGGCGTCCTGTGGTCACGAGTCACATCGAGAATGAGAGCCAGCTCGGCACCAGTCTGCTCCGACGGTCGGTGCAATTTGTCCCGGGAATGGTGTACAATCACTCGAACGTAGTCGCGACGAAGCAACGACTTGAGGGAGCGGGCCTCTTCACGTTCACGAGTCTCACTCCGCAGTTTGAAGAGGCCACGACGACCGATTCGACGCATTATCTTCCCCTTCGAGTCGAGGCACGGACGCAGCAACGACACCGCCTGCGAATGGAAACCTTCGGGCTCCAGCGGGGACCGGAAATTAGCTTTGTGACCAATGAGTTTGGCATCGGGCTGGGTGGGGTGTATGAAAACATTAATGCTCTAGGGGGAGGAGAGGCATTGCGCCTGCGGGCCTCCGGATCGGTGGCGACGAGTCGCGACGCCCCGACGCTCTTCACTTCTACGCAGTTTGAAGGGACGGCCTCCCTTACCCTTCCCTATCTCATCCGTCCGTTTGGCCAATTCGAGCGGGTGTTTAACCTGACGAATGCCCGGACGCGGATTTCGCTCTCGGCGCTCACGGCCCGCCGCAATCGGTTGAGGTTTCGCATTCGCAGTCGAAACAGCGCGCGGCTCCGGCTCGAGATGGATCATACGTCCACACGGACCTCGCTGGTCGACGTGCTGGATCTCAGCGTGAGCAATCCCGATACCCTGCAGAGGTTCAGTGAGGAGTTTCTCAGTCCCCGAACCGAGGGGCTCGGTCCCGTACAGCGAGCCCAGATCCTGGAGGACTACACGCAGCCCCAGATTAACACCGCGTTCCGGTACACCTTCCAGTCGGCAACGGCCAATCCGCTACGACGAAAGCAGGGGCACATCTACGAGGTGTCGGGGGAAGTGGGAAATAGCCTACCGCTGTTGTTTGACCGATTTATCTTTGCCCCCGACACGCTCGAGTACTCGGTGCCGGGCCTGACCGGGCGTACCGGCGGCGGGCTTAGCGGAAATCTTCAGTATCGGCCGTACGTGCGGGGAACCGTCGATCTTCGGCGCTACGTTTCTCTGGGGCAGGGGGCGACCGTAGCGGTAAAGCTTTTTGGCGGCATGGCGCATCCAACGGGCGGGCCCACCCTCGTTCCCTTCGATCGACGCTTCTTCAGTGGCGGGGCCAACAGCGTGCGGGGATGGCGGCTCCGAGAACTAGGGCCAGGCAACACCCCCTCTGATACGAGCGGAACCGAGCAGGGCACCGTTACGAGCCTGCTGGGGGGCGACATTAAGCTAGAAACGAGTGTCGAGTTACGAACCCCCCTGCTTCGCAACATTCTTGCGGCCGACTGGGTTGGGGCGACGTTCCTCGACGTGGGAAACGTCTGGTTTGGGCCTCGCAATCGCGGATTCGGTCGAGACACGCCCGAAAACAACGGGGGAGAGGCGTCTCCACCTACTTCGCTCAATCGCAGTGGGCGCTTTCGGGGCGTGGGGGCGCTCACGGAGGTGGGAGTGGGGGGAGGAGTCGGCCTACGTGTTGAGTGGGAGTATCTCATTGTGCGGTTTGATCTGGCCTATCGACTCCTTGATCCGTCTCCCGACAATAGAGACGTGTTTTCGGACGGGCCCGGCGGGCCGCTTCTTCACTTTGGGATCGGCCATGCCTTTTAGGACAAGCGCTGCTCCTTCGGTTGGTTTTCTTGTTTGGTCATGTCGACGCTCCGTAGTCTTCTTCGCGCTGGAGGACGGCTCTACCGCCGGCTCTTCCAGCGCCGTCTCGATCCGCAGACCCGCGAGATCGTAGAGGTGCTCCGGGCCGTGCCGGCGCTCGGCCACCTCTCATCGAACGCCCTTTACGCGATGGCGTCCGCCGCGCATCGTCGGACCTATCGGCGGGGCGAGTCGCTCTACTACGAGGGCGATCCGGGGCTCGGGCTCTACGTCGTCGAGTCCGGGCGCATCCGGCTTGCGAGCGACGCGGATCCGAGTCGTACGCGTGACCTTCGCGAGCTGGAGATGCACGAGCTGTTCGGCGTCCTCTCCATACTTGGCGACTTCCGCCGGCTCGAAACGGCCGAGACCATCACGGAGGCCCGCGTGCTCGGCTTCTTCCGGCCCGACCTCAAGAACGTAATGCGCCGGAATCCGAAGGCTGGGGGCGAGATTGCAATGGCCCTGGCGCGCCACGTGGCCACCCAGCACGTGGAGGCCATCCGGATCATCGAGGAGCGGGATGGGCGCGACGTGGCCCTGGATACGTACGCGGAGGCAGCTGCTCGCATCGAGGCGGACACCCCGTCGCTGGCCTGAGGGCGGAGCGGGAGAGGCAGCGATGAGTGATGGATTTGTTGCATCGGGGCGCCGGGCGCGTGGATCAGGGGCCCCGGAGCTGCCGTTGATCCATCCGCACGTGCTCCGGGAAACGGCAGACGGAGGAGAAACGAGGCGTTTTCAACACTGGTCACACGTTCGATGGGTCCGCTTTCTCGGCTCAACCATTTCTTCTGGCGGTACAAGTACCTCTTCATTCCGGGCCTCATCTTCACGATGATCTCGGCCGCCTTCCAGATCACCGTGCCGATGGTGGTGCGACAGGCGGTGGACAGCATTCCGCGCTTCGTGCGCCTCTTTACGCTGTACGACGGCACGGCCGCGCAGGCGGATCTCTACGCGTTCTTCTTCGTGGCGCTGTTGCTCTTCGCGGGGGTTATTATCGGACTCTCGGCGACGAGTGGGCTGTTCATGTTTTTGATGCGGCAGACGGTGGTCGTGGCCTCGCGCCACATCGAGTACGACCTGCGCAATGATCTCTACGACCACCTCCAGCAGCTCGCCGCTCCGTTTTACCACGAGTATTCGACGGGAGACGTGATCACCCGCGCCACCGACGACATCGAGAAGGTACGGCGCTACATCGGCCCGGCCATCATGTACGTCACGCGGTCGCTCGTGATGGTGCTCGTGGCCATGTCGGTCATGTTCTTCATCTCGCCGACGCTCACGCTCTACGCGCTGCTGCCGATGCCGCTGCTGGCCATCTCGGTCTTTTTCATGGCGCAGATGGTCCATCACCGGAGCGAGAAGCTGCAGGAGCAGTACTCGACGCTGACGAGCCGGGTGCAGGAGGCGCTGTCGGGGATTCGCGTGCTGAAGGCGTATACACGGGAAGAGGCGGAAGCCGAGGCCTTTGAGGAGGAAAGCGAGCAGTACAAGTGGCGCAATCTGGACCTGGCGCTCGTGGAGTCGGCGTGGCGGCCCTCGTTTCTTATGCTCGTGGGCATCTCCACGATCATCGTGGTGTGGATGGGCGGACGCCTCGTGGCCGAAGGGTCAATCACGATCGGCAACATTGCCGAGTACATCATCTACATCAACATGATGACGTGGCCGGTGGCCTCGCTCGGATTCGTGATTACGATGATCCAGCGGGCCTCCGCCTCCGTGATCCGGTTGCAGAAGATCATGGACACCGAGCCCTCCATCGACGACGGACCGCAGACCAATCTGTCCATCCAGTCGATCGAGGGTGGCATTCGGTTCGAGGACGTATGGTACCAGTACGAAGGGGAGGACGAGCCGGCGCTCCGCGGCGTAAGCTTCGACCTGCCCGCCGATCAGACGCTGGCGGTCGTCGGCCGCACGGGCTCGGGCAAGAGCACGCTCGTGCGGATGATTCCCCGCATCCTGGACCCGGACCGGGGGCGCGTTATGATCGACGGGCACGACGCGACCACCATCCCGCTCGACACGCTGCGCGAGCACATCGGGTACGTGCCGCAGGACGTCTTCCTCTTCAGCGACACGGTGGCCAACAACATTGCCTTCGGCGATAAGGACGCCGAGCGGGCGGCCATTCGGGCCGCGGCCGACGAGGCCGACTTGCTGGAAAACGTGGAGGACTTCCCCGACGGCTTCGACACGTACGTCGGCGAGCGCGGCATCACGCTATCCGGGGGACAGAAGCAGCGCACCTCCATCGCCCGCGCGCTCATCCGCGACCCCCGCATCCTCATCTTCGACGACGCATTGTCGGCGGTGGACACGGGCACGGAGCGCAACATCCTCCGGTCCCTGCGCGAGCGGCAGGGCAGCCACACCCTCGTCATCGTGAGCCACCGCCTCAGTGCCGTGCAGGAGGCGGACCTCATCCTGGTGATGGAGCACGGGCGCATTGTGCAGAAGGGGACCCACGACACGCTCGTGGACGAGGAGGGGCTCTACGCCGATCTGTACGAGAAGCAGCTCCTGGAGGAAGAAATCCAGGCGCTGTAGCTAGGCGGCCTGCCCGTCCACCGACATTGCTTCCTGCCGCTCCACCGTCTGAACGAGGACCTCCAACCAGCGCCGCACCTGCGTAAAGACGAGGTAGCGGTCCGACACGCGGCGCCGGGCGTTGCGCGCCCACTCGGCGCGTTTCTCTTCGGCCTCCAGCATCTCGTGGATCGTCTGCGCGATCGCTTCGGGGCCGTCGGACTTTGGGAGCAGGCGCCCGTGCTCCCCGTCGTTGACCTGCTCCTGAATGCCGGCCGCATGGGTGCCCAGGATGGGCGCGCGCTTCCACAT
>CAZTDC010000164.1:0-7176 GCA_964612165.1 uncultured Salinivenus sp. | reverse complement strand
TTTCTGCGCATCCACGGCAAGGAGGTTATACAGCGGAACCTGCGTGTGATGGACATGACGGCCCTGACCCTGTGCCAGGAATCGGAAATGCCGATTATCGTGTTCAACATGGGCACGACGGGCAATTTGTCGCGCCTGCTTCGGGGAGAAACCGTGGGCACCCGTGTGCATTGGGATGAAGCGGAGACGACCGCCGAGCGCGTTCCTGCGTAGGAGCGGTCGTTCCCCTTCCTTTCGCGCATTCTGGAAACGATCTGGCTTCTACATTTCATGCCTGACGATCCCGTACAGGACGTGCTAGACGAGGCCGACGAGCAGATGGACGAGGCCGTCTCGCATCTGCAGTCGGAACTCAAAACGATTCGGGCGGGCCGTGCCTCCCCCGGCATGCTCGAAAACGTGACGGTCGAATACTACGGGTCCCAGACCCCCCTCAACCAGGTGGCCAGTGTGAGCGCCCCGCAGGCCGACCTCCTCTTGGTGCAGCCGTTCGATCGCAACGCCATCGACGACATCGAGAAGGGCATCATGAAGGCCGACCTCGGCCTCAACCCGAACAACGACGGCGAAAAGATCCGAATTCCCATTCCGCCCCTTTCAGAGGAGCGGCGCAAGGAACTGGTGAACAAAGCGGGAGAGCGGGCCGAAGAGACAAAAATCTCCATTCGGAATATTCGGCGCGACGCCAAGAACGAGATCCACCGAGTGGTCGACGAGGAGAACCTGTCCGAGGACGTGAAGTATGGGGGAGAGGAAGACCTCCAGGAGATTACGGACACCCACACCGGTCGGGTCGACACGCTCCTGGAGAAGAAGGAGGATCAAATCATGGGCGTGTAGCGACTGTTGAATGGGGCGCAATGCTCCCGTCCCGTTCCCCATTCCGAAGCTCACATTCTAAACTCTACATCCGGAGGGGTGGCCGAGTGGTCGAAGGCGCTCGCCTGGAAAGCGAGTGTGCCGTTCTGCGGTACCGGGGGTTCGAATCCCTCCCCCTCCGCCATCGTACGTCCCCGAACAGAGCCGAGTCCCACCCAGGCTCGGCTTTTCTAATTTGCCGTATGCGTTCAGCGCTGGGATTTTGCGTTGAGCGTTGTCCTTTGGCCTTCTTTCCCTGCCTGACGCTCAGCGCACCAACGTTCAGCTCCTAACGCGCTCCCATGATTCGCAGCATGACGGGCTTCGGCCACGGGCGTGCCACCGGCGACGGCGCCACGGCCGCGGTCGAAATCCGATCCACCAACAAGCGCCATCTCAACGTCTTCGTTCACCTCCCCGACCCGATGGCCGAGGAGGAGTCGGCGGTGCGCTCTCGCATGCAGGACGCCTTTGAGCGCGGCCAGTTCGACGTGGACGTGAGCGTGGAGCAGACCGACACGGAGGACCTGCCCGTCGCCATCGACGCCGACGCCGCCATGCGCTACAAGCAGCGGCTGGAGCGCCTGAGCGCCGCTGCCCAGATCAAGGATCCGGTTCGCCTCGATCACCTGCTCCAGTTCGAGGACATCTTTGCGGCGGAGGAGGAGCGGGAAGCGGCCAAGATCAAGCGGGCCTGGCCGGTGGTGATGGAGGCGCTCGACGCGGCCATCGAAGACCTGCAGGCGATGCGGGCCGAAGAGGGGAACGCCCTTCGCGAAGACCTTGAAGAGCGGACCCACGCGATTGACGAGCATCTCGACGCCATCGAGGAACGAGCGCCGAAGCGGGTGGAGGAACGACAGGAACAGCTGCGCGAGCGCTTGACGGAACTGGTCGACGACGACCGTGTCGATCCTGATCGGATTGAGGCGGAGATCGCCCTGCTGGCGGACAAGCTCGACGTGACCGAAGAGTGCGTGCGCCTGCACTCCCACCTCAAAATGTTTCGGGAAGCGCTCGACAGCGACGAGCCGTCCGGGCGCAAGCTCAAGTTCATCACTCAAGAGATCCACCGCGAGGCCAACACCATCGGGGCCAAGGCCGACGACGAGGAGATCTCGCGCCACGCCGTGGACATGAAGGAAGAGATCGAGAAGATCAAGGAGCAAATCCGGAACGTCGAATAATCCGCCGTGCGTTGCGGGTTGAGCGTCGAGAAGCTGTTTGGTGGATGGATGATCAGCCGAGACACAGTGGGCGAAGTGCCAGAAAGGCGCCCGAGCGAACTCCTGTAGCGGTGCTACCGGGTGAGCGTTGAAGCCTTTTTGCACGAGATCCACGAAGTCGCAGGCCTCAGACAATCCGCCAAACAGATGCTGAGGAGTTTTCCTTTCGACGTTTAGCTCTCAAACTCTCAACGCTGAACGCTCAACGAAGACGTCATGCCCGATCAGAACATTATCGTCCTCACCGCCCCCAGCGGCGCCGGCAAAACGACCATTGCCCACCGCGTGCTGGAGGAACTGCCGGAGATGCAGTTTTCGGTCTCAGCCACGACCCGAGATGCCCGTCCCGACGAGACCGACGGAACGGACTACCACTTCCTCTCGACCGAAGAGTTTGAGCGTAGAATTGAGGCCGGGGACCTGCTGGAGTACGAAGAGGTGTACCCCGGACAATTTTATGGCACGCTCCGGTCGGAAATCGCGTCGAAGTCCGAGCAGGGACCCGTCCTCCTCGACATCGACGTGGAGGGGGCGCTCAACGTCAAGCGGGCCTTCGGCGATGAGGCCCTGGTCATCTTCGTGGCCCCGCCCTCCAAAGAGGAACTCCGCGAGCGGCTGGAAGGACGCGGCACGGAAGGCGAGGAGGCGCTCGACAACCGTCTCGACCGCGCCGACCGTGAACTGAAGAAGCGAGACGCCTTTGATGCTGTTGTCGTGAATGATGATCTCGGCACCGCCGTCGAGGAAACCTTATCCCGAATCCGCCAGTTTCTTGAGATGTGATCGACATCCTCTGCGCGCCCGGGTTATTGCAAAAGGGGCGCGTGACGCGTGAATCGTGACCGAAGCGGGGAAGCCCCCTTCACACAACACGCTTCGCGCCCTGGTGACCTGCCCGCACTTGGTGAGCAGCTGGTGGGCGTTCACATTCATCCCGAATCACAGCAGATTCCATCCCCGATTATGGCAATTGAAACGCTCGACATTGACGAGCTGGCCAATCGCACCGGCAACCTGTACGAGACGGTTGCCATCCTCTCGAAACGCTCGCGCCAGGTGGCCTCCGACATGCGATCGGAGCTCGACGACAAGCTCTCGTACTTCGAAGGCTTCGGTCCCGAGATGGAAGACGTGCGCATGCAGGAGGAGCAGGAAAAGGTGTCTCTCGAGTTCGAGAAGAAGCCTGAGCCGACGGAGATCGCCATCGAAGACTTTCAGGAAGACCGGATTTACTACCGGAAGCCCGACGAGTAGAGACGCGAGAGGGCCCCGTGCCCATTCTCGTTCTCTACCACTGAGATCCGGCTGGTGACCTGCCGCCCGCTCCCGATGCCGTTCGGGGTGGGGGTGCTCACCGACCGGATTTTTTGTTTCTCGTCCCTGTTGCCCCATTGCGCGCCCGATGAGCGCCTCGCCCCCTGATCTTGCCGACCGGCACCTCCTCCTGGGCGTCACCGGAAGCATCGCGGCCTACAAGGCAGCGCCGCTCGTCCGGCTCTTCAAAAAAGCCGGGGCCGAGGTGCGGGTCCTCATGACCTCTGACGCGGAGCGGTTCATCCCAGCCCTCACTCTGGGCACCCTTTCCGAGCACGAGGTCCTGACCGAGATCTTTCCGGAGAACGAGGAGGGCAGCTGGACGAAACACGTGACGCTGGGCCAGTGGGCCGACCTCTTTGTCGTGGCGCCGGCTACGGCGCAGACCATTGCGAAGCTTGCGAATGGCTTCTGCGACTCGATGCTCACGGCTACGGCGCTCTCGGCCCGGTGCCCGCTGCTCGTGTGTCCGGCCATGGACCGCGACATGTACCAGCACCGCACCACCCAGGACAACCTGGAGCGTCTCCGCGAGATCGGGTACGAGGTGATGCCCGCTGAGCATGGCGAGCTGGCCAGCGGCCTCGTGGGCAAGGGGCGCATGCCCGAGCCCGAGGCCATCCGCGACCGCGTGGCCGAGATGCTGGTCGATCGGGCGGGGGATCCGGTGGAGGCCCGTACGGACGGAACGCACGATGCCCTGGCCGGAACGTCCGTCCTGGTGACGGCGGGCCCGACCCGCGAGCCGTTTGACCCCGTTCGCGTCCTCACCAACCGATCGACGGGCACGATGGGCTACGCCCTGGCCCGGGCCGCTGCCGAGCGGGGCGGCGACGTGACACTCGTCACGGGGCCCACGACGCTCACGCCGCCCGACGGGGTGGAGGTGGTCCCCGTGGAGACGGCCGAGGAGATGAATGAGGCCGTTCAACACCGGGGCGATACGACCGATCTTGTCTTCATGGCCGCCGCCGTCGCCGATTACGCCCCCGCCGAGACAGCGACAACGAAGCTGAAAAAAGACGACGAGGACCTCGTGTTGCACCTCCGGCGGACGCCCGATATCCTGAAGGCGCTCGGCGACAACAAATCCCCCGATCAGGTGCTCGTGGGCTTCGCCATGGAGACCAGCGATGCCCTCGACAACGCCCGCCGCAAGCTAACGGAAAAAAACCTCGACTGGATCGTATTGAATGACTTGACGGAGGAAGGGGCGGGCTTTGGGCCCTCGACGAACCGAGTGACCCTCCTCTCGCGCGACGGCACGACCGAGGATCTTCCGCTTATGCCCAAGTCGGAGGTGGCGGAGGCCATCCTCGACCGCGTGCTCGCCGGTCGATCGGAAGAGAGTAACTCGATGGAGAATGCCCCTTCCCGAGACGATGCGGCACGTGCAAGCGATTCGTGAAGCGGGAGGACCCGTTGCGTGGCTCGTCGGAAAGAGGCCATCACGCATCACGGTCCCCGTTTCCCATCCGATGGCCTTTTTGGCCCGGATCTTGATTCCTTCTCCCTCCCCATGCCCTGCCTCATTCCATGCGCGACCTCCTGCGCGACTTGCGGAGCATTGTAGAGCACGAGAAGGCCGTCTACGGAGCGCTCCTTCCCCTGGACGCGGAGGACGAGACCGGTCCGGTGGCAGACGCGACGCCGTCTCAGGGCACCGAGGCGACATCCGGTTCCGAAACCACGACCTCGTCTGCCGAACAGGAACCACGCTCGCAGAATCCGAGCTCGTCCTCCCTCGACGGCCATGCCGCCGCTGAGGACGGCTCAACTGAAACATCATCACCCCCGAACGACTCGCCCGACGACGCCCCGACCGAGCCCATGCCCAACAAAGACCTCTTCGGCAACCGCACGCACCCGCCCGAAGAAGACCCGACGCTTCCGCCCTGGAAGCGGATCGACGCCCTCGTATCCGACGACGCCCCCTTCAAGGACGCCGAGACACTGGAGGAGGTGGAGCAGTACCTCGCCGATAACGTCCTGGTGCCGATCGACGAGGACCGCGAAAATCCCGTCTTCGGCGTCGGCGACCCCGAGACGGATCTCGTGATTATTGGCGAGGCCCCGGGGCGGGACGAGGACAAAGAGGGCGAGCCGTTCGTGGGCCGGGCCGGCAAGCTGCTCGACAAGATCCTCGACGCCATCAATTTCGAGCGCGAGGAGGTCTACATCACCAACATCCTCAAGAGCCGCCCGCCCCGCAACCGGAATCCGCACCAGGAAGAGATCGACGCGCACCTGCCGATTCTCTACAAGCAACTGGCGCTGATTCGGCCCAAGATCATCCTGGCGGTAGGCAAGGTGGCCGGCAATACGCTCCTGGACCGCAGCTCCTCCCTTTCCAACCTGCGCGACAAGGAGCACGACTTCTACGGCGTCCCTATGATGGTGACGTACCATCCGGCGGCGCTCCTCCGAAATTCCCAGTGGAAGCGGCCCACGTGGGAGGACGTGAAGCTGCTTCGCACCCGCTACGACGAGCTCACCGAAGAGGCCAACTAGACGTCGGTGGATTCTCGCGCTCGGTGAACCGTGCATGGCACTCGACTTCATGGCTGAAAACGACTCGGATCAAGATCTGAGCATCGACGACGCGTCGTCGCCTTCGTACCCGCTCGAAAAGATGCGCGGGGGGCAGAGCGAGCGTCGCCGGAAGGAGGCGGAGGAGGTGCACGAGAAGTCAGGTCGTGTGCCGCCGCAGGCCGTGGACGTGGAGAAATCCGTCCTGGGGGCTATGCTCATCGAGCGGGAAGCCATTCCGCAGGCCATCGAGGTGCTGCCGCCCGAGGCGTTCTACAGCAACAAGCACCAGAAAATCTACGCGGCCATCCTGGACCTCTTCGAGCGGGGCAATCCCGTGGACCTGGTGACGCTCACCGAGGAGCTCAAGCGCCGCGATCAGCTGGAGGATGTGGGCGGGTCGTACTACCTGACCGAGCTGACGACCCAGGTCGCCTCCGCCGCCAACGTCGAGTACCACGCCCGCATCATTGCGGAGAAGTCCCTGCTCCGCAAGATGATTGAGACGATGACGACGATTGTGGGCAAGGCCTACGACTCCAGCGCCGATGCCTTCGAACTGCTCGACGAGGCGGAGAGCCGGATCTTTGAGATTTCCGACTCGGAGCTTCGGAAGGCAGCCGCGCCGATGAGCAAGGTGGTAAAGGACACCTTCGAACACCTCGAAACGATTCACGGACAGGAGGGCGGCATTACCGGCGTGCCGAGCGGCTTTCCCAAGCTCGACGATCTCACGAGCGGCTGGCAGCCGTCGGACCTCATCATTATCGCGGCCCGGCCCTCCATGGGAAAGACGGCGTTCGCGCTCGCCTGTGCCCAGAACGCCGCGACCCATCCGGAGCGCTCGACGGGCGTGGCCGTATTTTCGCTAGAGATGGGCGCGCAGCAGCTCGCCCAGCGCATGCTCACCTCCGAGGCACGGGTGGATGCACACAAGGCGCGCACCGGTCAGATGAACGATGAAGACTGGCAGCACCTGGCTCGGGCGGCCGGGAAGCTCAGCGAGGCCGATATCTTCATCGACGACACGCCGGGGCTGAGCGTGCTGGAGCTCCGGGCCAAGACCCGCCGCCTCGTGGCCGAGCACGACATTGGGCTCGTCGTCGTTGACTACCTGCAGCTCATGCAGGCCTCCGGCTCCAACCTGCGCAGCGGCGCCAATCGCGAGCAGGAGATTGCCCACATCTCGCGCTCGCTCAAGGGACTGGCCAAGGTGCTCGACGTGCCGGTGATTGCCCTGTCTCAGCTC
>CAZTDC010000163.1:0-7220 GCA_964612165.1 uncultured Salinivenus sp. | reverse complement strand
GTCATAAGCTCGCTCTCGGTCATGTCCTCGACGTAGGGCTTAATGGCCAGCGGCGCCTCGGTTTGGCCGATAAAGACGTTGGCCGAGGCCGCCAGCGACTCGGCCCCCGAGATCCGAAGCGTCTTCTGCATGACCCATCCCATGCCGTTCACGAGCGGCTGCACCAGGCGCAGGTAGTACAGCACACTCATGAGCGAGGCAAAAAACACGATGGTCGGCAGGACCTGGAACGCAAAGTTGTTGCCTTCCTCGGGGTTGCCGAGATCCCCGAAGATAAACTTCGACCCGTCATACGTGAACGACAGCAGCGTGTCGAAGAACGTCGCAAGGGTGTCAAAGACCATCTCGCCCGGACCGGTCTTGAGCACAAGCAGGGCAAAGATGAGCTGGAGGCCAATGCCTCCGGCCACCAGGCGCCAGTTGATCGCCTTCCGGTTCTTCGAAAAGAGAGTCGCGATGCCAATGAAGATGGCAACCCCAATCACACCGCGGAGGAGGGCAACAGGAAAGGACATCTGTGAAGCAAAGCCGTGGAACGTCCGTCGAAAGGGCCGAGCGTAAAATAGGGATCTGGAACGGAATGGCAAGGAGCCCCCGCTGTTCGACGGCCGTCCGCCGTGCAAATTGGACTGAATTCGTCTCCGGCGAAGCAAACATTGAGCCCATGTGGACAAAAGGCCGCCTCATGCCGTCCCTCCCCCGGTCGGGACGGTCCTACGCTACGAGATGGCGTGAGCGATGCGGGTCGCTAGGCGCGCGTTTCGGCGCAGCAGCGCCCGGTTGAGGTCCACGATGCGGTCGCCCTCAATCTGCCGCAGCCGCTCCAGGAGAAAGGGCGTGACGGCGGCCGCGCGCAGGTCCTGGTCGGCGGCGTCGGCGAGGGCGCGTTCGAGGGTGGGCTCCAGGGTGGGACGGGGAAGCGCCACGTCGTCGGGCGGCGGCACGGTGACGAGGGTGGCCGCGGGAAGGCCCAGTCGGTCCCGGGCGCGAACAACGTCGGCCACTTCCTCGGGTGTGTCGCACCGCACGTCGACGGGCAGATCGCTCGACGGGCTGTAGAAGGCGGGCATCGTATCGGTCTGGTACCCAACGACCGTGACGCCGTAGGATTCGAGCACTTCTCGGGTGGCGGGCAGGTCGAGAATCACCTTGGGCCCGGAGCACACCACCGTCATCGGCGTCCGGCGGAGTGCCTCCAGGTCGGCACTCACGTCCCACGCCGCCTCCGCCCCAACGGCACGGTGCACCCCGCCGATGCCACCGGTCGCCATCACGGCGATGCCGGCCCGGTGGGCAAGGTGCATCGTGGCGGCCACCGTCGTGGCCCCGTCCTCGGAGCGGGCGTCCACCACCGGCAGGTCGCGCAGGCTCACCTTGCGAACCGCCTCGGCTGTGGCGAGGTGACGAATCTGTGGCTCGCTCAGCCCCACGAGAGGGGCCCCGTCGATACACCCAATGGTCTGCGGCACACCTCCCTCCTCCGTCACCGCCGATTCCACTGCCCGGGCCGTGTCCAGGTTCTCCGGGTAGGGCAGGCCGTGCGAAATGACAGTGGATTCGAGGGCGACGGGGGTCGGCATCAGAAACGAGCACTTGGGCGATGAGAACGTTGTACCTCAGATCCGTACACCGTATTCTGAAGGGCGTTCACCTAACGATCGCGTCTCGACAACGGCGAACGGTCGTACATCAGTAACGAATACGTTGTGGCATGACCAATGATTTCCCTCCGGCTCCGAACGGAGCGGCACGCCTCTTCGGCGGCATGCTTCTCCTTCTGAGCGGGCTCTCCATGATCGGTTGCGAGAGCAAAGGAAATCGGCCCAATGTGCCCGCCGGCCAGTTCACGGCACACGTCAAAGGGGCCCTCAGCGACACGCTCACGGGACCGGTTCACTATCGATCGAAGGGGGACTCCCTCGTGGGGTTGGAGCTAGGCACGAAAGACGGGCCGGGCCTGTCAATTGAGCTGGAGCCTCAGCCGCCGGCCCTCCGCACCTACGAGGTTGTCAACTGGGAGCTGTTCAACCGGGATCGATCGGAAAGCCCGCCGGGTGCTGTGGCCTTCCTCACCGTCGAGGAGGCGCGCTTCGAAGCCACCGATGGCTCCCTCGAACTGACGTACGTAAACGACGAGCAGATAGGCGCCAAGTTCACCTTCCAGATGCAAGGGAACTACGTGGCGGGACCGAGCGAGGCCCCGTCGGTGGAAGTCAGCGGGGCACTGAATGCACCCCCCGAACGCTGAGGAGGCCCCCGACTAGGAATCACTCTACGAAATCGCGGGCTGACCGGCGCTCTTTTCTTGCCGACCGAAGTCGTCGACGGTCTTCATCCCCCGTCGAACAGGGCTTCGATCTCGTCGTCGAAGTACACGTCGTTCAGGGTCCACTCATTGCCGCCCTCGTAAAACGTGAACCGCCACCGGAGGCCGTGGCGCTCGAAGCGCTCGAGGTACACGAAGCGGGCAAGTACGTCGTCAACGGTGTCTTTCCGAACGAGTCGATAGTCGAGCGCGTCGCCGTACCGATCGGCGACGATAGCCCGCGTGCGCCCCACCTCGGCCTGAAGTTCCGTCATCTCGTCGGGGGAGAAGGCCCAGTGCGTTCCCAATCGGTCGAACGCACGATCAGCGTCTCCCTCGTGGAGAGCACGCATGGCGTCGTCGCAAAGAGAGCGCGCCTCTGCGACTGTCGCGAGCGACCCTTCCTCTTCGATAACGATCTCTTCCTCAAAGACATCCCCCTCTCCGTCCACATCGGCTTCCTCAACGCTTTCCTCCTCACCTCCCGAGGGAACTCCGAGCTCGTCAGACTCGTCGTCTTCTTGCTCGATTCCCTCAGGCTCTTCCAACTCCTCGCTCCCCTTGCTTTCCTCCTGATCCTCCCAGAGCGTGTCCGACTCATCGGGCTCCCCTCTTTCGTCTCTATCGGGCGACTCGGATTCTTCTGATGCATCGGTCTCCTTCACCGACGTGGCTTCTTCCGATTGCGCTAGCGACGACGGACGGTCATCAGCGTCGTCGTCTGCGTCCGCCTCGTCCTTCGATTCGGAGGCAAAAGGATTTTCGGCGTCCTCGTCGGGAACGTCATCTAACTCAAAGGGATCGTCGGCGTCGTCAGCGAAGGGGCTTTCGTAATCCTCATCGGGATCGCCCCACTCAAACTCGTCTTCATCGGACATCGCGACCCCGAAAAGCCCAAGAGCAAGCGGCAGAAGAAACGAAGGGAACGTGATCATGGCAAAGAAGAGGATGAATGAACGTCACGCCGTAAGCGAACGTGTGCCCCACCCTCCCCGACACCAACCAGCAATCGATCGGGACAACACGACCGGGTCTCAGAACAGGACTGTGTCGACCCGAAGGAGCATCGTACGTCCGAGCAGAATGGAGTCGTAATGAATCGGCTAGATGCGTCTCGTCTCCTTGGGGCAATGATCGGGGAATCCACGCCGGACAGGACCTCCGTAATTCCAAAAATGGAAATCTCCCCAACAACCCGCAAGAACGGGTCCTTGTCCCGAACGGAAATTCTCTACGGTCGTATCTCCATTTTGCTCCATTGCCTTTCTCCCTCGCTCTCGTCCATCGTGACTCCGCCTGTTTTCCGTCGCTGTCCCCTGGGGCTCGGGCAGTGGGGGGGTCTTCTCCTCCTTCTCACGGTTGGCCTCGTCCCGCCCCCCGCCTCCGGACAGGCCCCGCTCCACCTCGTTGACGACGAGACGGCGGTCAGCGAAATCTCATTCCGCTTCGTGGGCGACCAGACGTTCGAGGCCAGTCGGCTGCGCGAACAGATCGCGACGCAGGCCCCCGGCACTTTGACCCGCCTGCGCAACCGGTTCGCGTTCCTGCCGGGCCTGCAGTCTAGCCTCTTTCAATTCGATCCGATCACGTTGCAGAAAGATGTGGTGCGCCTGCGCCAGTTTTATCAGCAGAACGGATTCCCCCAGCCCCGCATCGACTATCCGGCCTCCCAGCTCGACACGACCGCCAACCGCATCCACGTCATCTTTACCATCCGGGAGGGGGCGCCCCTCACCATTCGCGAGATGGCGTTTTTGACCGCCGACGGCACACAGTCCATTTCGACCCACTTCGACGCCAAACGAACCAAAAAATGGACCCGCTTTCGAAACCAGTTGAGCGTGCAGTTCGGGGAACGGTACACCGACTTTAAGCAGACTCAGATCGAGGACAACGTGCAGACGTGGCTCCGCAACCAGGGGTACGCGTTTGCTCAGGTGGAATCGACGGCCCAGATTGACTCGACGGCCAACGCGGCCACCCTGCGCTTTTTGATGGACCCCGGTCCGTTTGCCCGCTTCGATAAGATCGTGGTGGAGGGCAACGAGTCGGTGAGCGACAAAATCGCGCGGCGCGAGCTTCCCTTTTCGGTCGGCGACCGCTTCTCGGCGACCGACGTGACGGACGGACAGCGCGCCCTCTTCGACCTCAACCTCTTCCGTGTGGCCATCGCCGACGTCCCGAGCCAGCCCCGTGACAGCACTGTGACGGTGCGGTATCGCGTCCGCGAAACCAAACTTCGGGCCTACTCCGGACAGATTGGCTACGGCACGGAGGCGGGCGTCACGCTGGAAGGAAGCTGGCGGCACCGCAACTTTCAAGGAGACGCGCGCTCGCTCCTCGTGGGCCTCACGGCCGACACGGGATTCCCGAAAAATCCAGCGGGGATCTTCCCGTACCTCAACGACGACCTCACGAAGAATCCCAACCGGCTCTTCCGCGCCTCCGTCACGTTTCGCCAGCCCTACCTCTTCACCGATCGCCTCTCCGGCACGCTGGAACCGTTCATCACGGAGCGCCGCAGCCCGTCGCTGAGTCCCAATCCCAACCGTAACCTCCCCATTCTCGAGCGGCTCGGCCTCAATGAGCGGCAGTTCGGACTCAACACGACGCTCATTTACGACTTCTTGCCGTTCCGGTCGCTCTCACTCCAGCACTCCTTGGTCCGAATCGCGCAGTTCCGCGAAGAAGGGGATTCCGACGCTGAAGACACAGGAGAGGACGACTTGTTTAACAGGAGCATTTTTTCGCTGAGCGGCACCTTCGGAAAGGCCGACGACTTCATCAATCCGCGCCGCGGGTTCATTCTTCGCCCTACGGCGGAGGTGGCTGGGGTGACCGGCAGACCCTTTTCCTCGGGGATTCAGTTTACCCGTTTCAGTGGGGAGGCGAGCGGATACCTTCCGCTTACCGACAAGGTTGAACTGGCCGGACGCCTGTTCGGAGGGATACTGTCCCCCCTCAAAGAAAGCCGAGACCGACTTACGGGCGGCCCCGACCGAACCTATCAGGATCGCTTTTCGGATTATCTGTTCTATGCGGGCGGGCCGAGCGACGTCCGGGGGTGGCGGCCGAATCTGGCCGGCAGCAAGGTACTGCGCAATCTGTCTGACGACAACACCCCCAACTACGCATATCGCCCCGTTGGTACCCGTTTGAAACTGGGAGCCAACATGGAGACCCGGCTCCCTTTCCCCGGCCTCGGCGAAAGCTGGCGCACAGCCGTGTTCGTGGATCTCGCCTACATGAACACCGGAACGCTGAATCTCGTGCCTCCTCCAGAGGTCGTAGACGTGTCCGGCCCCGACGGGGGGACCGTGACGACGTCTCCGAATCAGCTGATCGTGGGCACGGGAGCGGGCCTTCGCTACCAGACCCCGTTCGGCTTCCTGCGGCTGGACGTGGCCTACAAGCTGACGCCGGACCAATTTGACCTCCGTCGGCCGGGCCGCGTGGGAGACGCAGTTGCCCAGGACGACCCCGTCTCTACGGTTTCAACGCGCACCATCCGCCGCTTTCGGCTCCACTTTGGCATCGGCCGCTCCTTCTAACCCGCTGACGTTCCCTCTGCACTTGACCCGTTCTGCCGTCCGTTGACTGATTCCGACTCCGCCCATACCGACTCGCCCGCGTCCGAGGACCGCCCCTCGGGGCTTCGCCGCTGGGGCCGACGCGCGGCCTGGACAGTGGGGGGCGGGATTGGCGCGCTTCTGCTTCTGATTGGGGCGGTCCTGCTCGTGCTCCAAACCGAAACGGGCGCGACGACGGCCGCGCAGTGGATCGCCGCCTCGGCCAACCCGCTGTCGGACACGGAGCTCACCGTCGAGCGCGCCTCGGGCAGCTGGCTCCGCTCCCTCCAGCTCACGGGCGTGCAGCTCACCCGGACGGACTCCACGGGAACGACCGTTTCGATGGCCCGCGTCGACACCCTTGAGGCGCGCTACCACCTGCTTCCGCTGCTCCAGGGCCGCCTGCACGTCGAGCGCGTCTCGGTGGCCGGACCCGAGGTCACGATGCGACAGGCCGCCGACTCAACCTGGGACTGGCTCCGCGTCCTCCCCTCCTCCGAGGCCCCGGACACGAGTGCCGGAATGCCCCTCCGCCTCGACTCGCTTCGGCTCGTCCGCGGGACGGTCACGACGGCCTTCTACGCCGAGGGGCGTGACTCGACGGCCCGCGTCCGCGACCTTCAGCTGCGGGCCCACGACGTTCAGTCCGACTCGGCGCTCGCCATTCGGCTCGACACGCTCGGCCTGCATGGGCGCCTGCCCGGCGACACGACCGACCTGCGCCTCGCCGCCCGCGGCGCGCTCTCCCCCACCACCGCCACGCTCGACACCCTCCACCTCGACTCGCCCCGCAGCACCGTCCGGGGGCACGGAACGGTACACCTGGCGTCGGGGCCCGATGAGACCGTCGACAACGTGTCGTTCTCCCTTCGTGGCGCCCCCTTTGCCCTGCGCGACCTCACGCTCCTCGTGCCGTCGATGGACGTGGATCCGCAGGAAACCGTTCGGTTTGAGGTGACGGGGACGGGATCGGGGCGGCAGCTCACCACCACCGCCGACGCGCGTTTCAGCGGCGGGGGCACCCTCACGGCAACCGCCGACGTTACGCCGACCATCACGACGACGCCGGAGGGCCCGCCCCTGCACTACCGCCTGGACGCAGAGGTGCGCGACCTGACGACCAGCCTCCTCGGCCCGCCCGACTCGTTGCTGAATCGCCTCAGCGCGACCCTTGCCGTCGACGTTCGCGGCCAATCCCTCTCCGCGCTCGACGGCACCGCCGATCTGCAGCTAACGGATACGCGCTGGACCGACCTCCGGACGGACAAGATGACGTTTGCCTCCACCCTGCGGGACGGAACAGCGTCGCTTGATCTGCGGGGCACGCTCAACGAGGCGCGTCTCCG
>CAZTDC010000162.1:0-7232 GCA_964612165.1 uncultured Salinivenus sp. | reverse complement strand
ATCTTCCGGACGGGCGCACACTCGCCGAAAACATTGTCTCCGGGATTGCGGAGGCCGACACATCGTTCGAGGGCGTTGACTTTGCCGTATGCCCGCCGTTTGTGCATTTACAGACGGTGGGGGACACGGTGGCCGACAGTCCCGTGGCCCTCGGTGCGCAAGACGTGCATGCTGAGGATGAGGGGGCGTACACGAGTGACGTCTCCGCATCCATGCTCACGTCGGTGGGATGCACGTACGTCATCATTGGCCATTCTGAACGGCGTCAATATTACGACGAAACCGACGCGGAGGTCAACCGGAAGGCCAAGCAGGCCCGCACCCACGACCTCGTGCCCATCATCTGTGTGGGAGAGACGCTCGATCAGCGGACGGGCGGCGAGGCAGAGAGCGTCGTTCGAGCCCAGCTCGACGGCGCGCTCGAGGGGGTCGACATTGAGGCAGCCGACGACCTCGTGATTGCGTATGAGCCGGTGTGGGCGATTGGCACCGGCGAGTCGGCGACGCCGTCTCAGGCCCAGGACATGCACGCCGTCATCCGGGACAATCTGGACAAGCGCTACGGGTCGAGCATTGGGGCGGACGTATCTCTGCTCTACGGGGGAAGCATGAAGCCGCACAATGCCGCCGAGCTCCTTTCGGAGCCGGACGTGGATGGGGGGCTTATCGGGAGCGCAAGCCTTGAGGCAGAATCCTTTCTCGGCATCGCGGAGCGAGCAGTCTCGGTCCGCAGCGAGAATGGGGCATGAGCAGGGCCGCCGGGCGAGGCCCGTTAGATGTTGTGAGCCGTAGTCTCTACGTTATAGATGCTTTCCGAAAAGTGAGTGGGAAGCCGGTGTCGCACTACACCATCAAACCCTCTCGAAAGCACCCTCCTCTTTGCGTTTTTCATTTCGCGCCGTTTCGGGGCAGTCTCGTTGCCGAAGCGAACCAGCGTTTTCAGAAGGCGCATCTTCTCACGGGCCTCTTCGCCACACGAATGCGCTCGGCTCGCTTCGGACCTCGATGAGCAGAGACGTGCTCTTTCGTCCTCTTTTGCGTTGATCCTCGGAATCGGCGGCGAGCACCTGAAAAGCCAAAAGGGGACCTTGTGAGTTCGTGCAGACTGGATCGATGCACGGGTACGAGCCTAGTTAGTGATGAGCAAACTGCACTTCTGCCGTGGACAGCTTTTGGGGCAACATTTTTCGGCAGACGGATGAGGAGACCGTCTACAGCCTGCTTCGAGACATCCCTCTCTTCGATGAACTGTCGACGGGGGAGTTGTCGGCGATCAAGTCCATTCTCCACCGGCGGGAATACAATCCGGGAGAGGTGCTTTTCCACCAGGGAAATCCCGGCGTTGGAATGTACATCATCCAGGAAGGGACGATCGAGATCGTGTACGAGCCGACCGATGCCACCCTGGCTGAACTCACGGACGGAGACTTCTTCGGGGAGCTCGCCCTTCTCAATGAGACGCCCCGCTCGGCCACCGCCGTGGCGCGTACCGAGTCGATCTTGTACGGGCTCTTTCGCCCCGACCTGCTCGGGCTCGTGGAGCGGGATCCCTCCCTCGGCGTCCAGATTTTGCTCCGTATGTCCCAGGTCATTAGCGAGCGCCTCATCCAAACCAACGAGCAGGTCCAGCAGCTCCGGGAGAAGCTTCACGAACAGGAGGATGAAGACGACGAATAGTCGTCGAGGCTCTCTTCGCTCGGGTTGATTTGTTTTGCCGGTTTCTGCCATGCCACAATCCGACGACATGTCCATCGTCACGCTGGTGCAGAACTTTCTGCGCCGGATTCGAGGAATTCTGTTTCTCGTCGGAGTAGGAGCGATGTTCTATTTCCTACAGGGGATTGCCCAGCTCCTGCTCGTGGCGACCCTGATCGCCTATCTCCTCAGCCCGCTCGTGAGTCGGCTTGAAGTACACACCACCCGCACCAATGCGACACTTGGGGTCTTCGGATCCTTAATACTCCTTCTGGCTTTTTTGGGGGTGGTCGTAGGGCCGGTTGTGACGGGGCAATTTCAGGATGTCTTGCAGCGTGCAGACCTCCAGAACATCACCGGAGCCGTCGAAATGATTGACCGCCAGCTCAGCGCGGTTTCTCAGCAACTCGGGGGAGAACCGCTCAATCTGAAGAAGAAGCTAGACGAAGGCATAAACAGGAGAATGCAGAAGTTATCGAGCCTCGGACAAGGGCTCTTGGGGTTGGTCACCAATGTTGTGTTAGTGCCGTTCATGGCCGTTCTTCTGCTCAAAGATGGGCCTCGCATCAAGAGAGGCTTGATCCGTTTCGTCCCGAATCGCTACTTCGAGTTTAGCCTCGAAGCTCTGCACAAGATTGACATCCAACTCAGGAATTATCTCCGCGGTCTCGTTTTCGAGATCTCTGTGATTTCAATCCTGTCTATTCCGACGCTCTGGCTTCTGGAAGTACCGGCCTACGTTTTGATTGGAATCCTGGCGGGGATCACGACCGTCATCCCGTATGCTGGGTCGCTGCTTGGTGGGTTCGTCGGCTTTCTCGTGAAGGTGGCAACGACCGGGCAGGTTGCGTCTGCGCTGCCTGTCCTGTTGGCCTTTCTCGCCATCCAGATTGCGGACGAGGCCTTCATTCAGCCGCTCGTCTTTGCCCAGGCCGTGGACCTACACCCGCTGGAGGTCTTGATCGCCGTCTGGATTGCGGCGCAGTTTTTTGGGGTGATTGGAATGGTGCTCGCGATCCCGGTCACCAGTGCGGGGAAGGTCGTCATCTCGGAGGGGGCAGCGCTCATCCAACAGTATCAATTTAGTTGACGAACCGGCCGGCACGCAGAAGCGTCGACCCACGAGAGTCCCCCAGAACGCTTCACCGTCGGTCGACGTTGAAAGCGGTCCACTCCATTCCGCCAAACATTGACAGCGAGAATTTCATTTCTTGATTTCTGGAATTGGGTTTGAGACATTAGAGGGAAGCAAAATTTTCTTTCTTTGTCGTCCTTCCTCACGGATCTCTGTTTGCTATGTCTGAATCTCTCGGCTTGAAAGCGGTCTCTCGCGTCGATGAAAAAGATCGGATGCCCTTCCTGAAAGCGTTGGCGCATATCGCCACCGTCGACGATTCCGTTGACCTCGACGAGAAGCGAATGGTCGAGCAGTACGCCGATGCCTGGAATTTGACCGACAGCGCGAAGTCGCAGGTTCAGCAGATCCTCGACACGAAATCGTCCCTCTCGCTCAACCAGCTCGCCTCCGAGTTTTCGGAGTCCGGGACGCGGTTTCTGCTCACGCAGGAGCTGATGCGGTTGGGGTATGCCGACGGAACGTACGGGGAGGCTGAACGAAAAGAGATTGCGAGCATAGCCAAGCGGATGGGCATGTCGCAAGAACAGTTCCGGGAGGTCGAGAAATGGGTCGGTCGAGGGCAGGCGTGGGGCACGCCCAGCGACGAAGGGGGACCGGGGGAAGACGACCTCAAGGAGGTCTTGGATCGGGATGAGGATGAGCCCGAGCACGACCTATCGGACATTGAAACCGGGGATTCAGACCTGTCCGAGATCGATTCGAACCTTTCCGAGCTTGATCCCTCTGAAATGGAGGATGAAGAGGAAAAAGACGAGTGATTCCAAATTCAATCGTCTCGCCTGTTGTGAACCTTTCATCGAGTAGATCGGCCTACGGAACGGCTCAAATACAAGTGAGTGCACGTTACACCCGTTCTCGATCGCTTCGTCGGTGCAGGGATGGAAGCATCCGTGGCCCTGTGCCTGGTATCCCTTCATGCGAGCACTTCTGAAATGACAATCCCGCTCTTTTCTCGAGGTCCCTAGCCGGTTGACTCCTGCTTTTTCACGTCGATCTGACTGCACCCGATGTCACGCACCACTGATCTCGCCATCTGCTTCGCCGACATCTGCGACAGCACGGCTCTTTTTGAAGAATATGGTGACGACAAAGCCCGAGATATTGTGGGGCGCGTTCTTGATTTGATCTCTGACGTGATCGTGGAGTACAACGGGACAGTCGTCAAAACCATCGGTGACGAGGTGATGGGTACGTTTTCGGAGGTGGTTGCTGCCACCAGTGCCGTCACCCAGTTCCCTCAGGCCGTTCAGCGGGACGAGCGGCTCGCTGCACTCGGCATTGAGATCCGTGTAGGAATGTGCTACGGCTCGGTCGTGCAGGAGGACGACGGGGACGTGTACGGCGATGCCGTCAACACCGCTTCTCGACTCGTGGACTGGGCGCGGCCCGAGCAGGTCGTCACGACGGCGAGAACGCTCGAACCACTCCCGGACTTTTTTGAAAGCCGAACCCGCAACCTCGGCTCTACGACGCTTCGTGGAAAAGACGAGCCGGTCGAGATCGTGGAACTACTCGGGGAGCAGAGCGGATCGAACCTCACCGTCGTGGAGGGAGGCCCGGAGCCGTCCACAGAACAGAAGCGAAACGTGCTCTCCCTGCACTATGAGGATGAGACGTTGACCGTGGAGGAGGGCCCGTTGATGATTGGGCGGGGGACGAAGAGCGACCTCCAAATCTCAGACTCTCGGGTGTCACGAATGCACGCCGTGATCGAACGGCAGCGCGATTCGTTCATGATCACGGACAGCAGCACCAACGGAACCTACGTCCAGATTGGGGACGAGGAGGTTATGTTTCTGCACCGAGAGCAGCTTCGCCTCCACGGCAGTGGGCACCTCAGTCTTGGCCGACACGTCAACGCCGAGGAGGCAAAACTTCTTCGCTTCGAGTGCAAGACCCTTTCCTGATTCTCCGCCCGCATCGACAGGTCTGGGTTGATGGGCACAGCCCCGCCGTCCTGTGAGCTGGATCTTTTGCGAACTGGGAGAGAGAAGGCGGTATGCGGAATAGGGGCCCGGACGAAGGGCTCTACAAACAAGTTTGAGCACCAGTCTGAGGTTGCCACTTGGGCAACTCTAAGCGCGCGCTCGGCCCTTGGTCCGGCAGTTATTCGGCGGAGGTGTCGGCGTCACCGCCGTTCCCGTCGGATTTGTCGATCGGGCCGTGCTCGTCATAGTCGTTCACGTGGAACCCTTCTCCCTTGAAGATGACACCTCCGCTTCCGGTAATAATGCGCTCCACGTCTTGACCCGTCTCTGGGCATTCCTCAAGAGGGTCCTCGGTTATTCGCTGTCGCACTTCAAAGGTGCTTCCGTCTTCGCGGCGGTAGGTGTAGGTTGGCATGGAGGGAGGCTGGACGTCTGAGAGCGGAGTGTGTGTTACGATCGGTTTCAAAACGCTCCCCTCTGGGAAAAGGGTTCCGGCTGGGGGCACAGGCACCGGGGGTTCAACGGAAATTTTGATGATCGCGGGACTGGTCTCGGTTCTGAGCCGTTTGAAACGAGAAGAAACGATCGTTGGGAGCTTATGCTTGGCGGGAGGGATAAAAAAGTGTCCCGTTTGATGCTCTCTTATGCCGTCTTCTAAGGAGCACGTGCCGTGGTGGGAAGGTCTCTTCTATGATCCGCTCCCGATTGGGGGAATTGCGGTGGCGTTGATGCTCGGTACGTACGGGCTCCTCCAGCTTCCTGTGTCCGTTCCTCTGCTTGTGGCGGGAGGGTGTGGAGCGGCGCTGGTATACGGGGTTGATCGCGGCCTTCTGCGCTCGCCGGAGGACGACGTCAATCATCCTAGGCGGCAGAAGTGGATGCGTGCGCATCGTCGGTGGCTCGTGGGGGAACTGATCCTTTGCGGAGGGGGCGGTGGAATGGCGCTCACCTGTCTTCGGGCAGAGACGCTCTTCGTGGGGGCGGGGATTGGTGTGCTCGCGGGGTTGCATCTGATCTCGATCGGAGAAAGAAGGTCCCCGCTGAAGTCGTTGGGACTGGGAAAACCGTTGGCGATTGCTGGGGCGTTCGCCGTCGGCAGCACACTGCTGCCGGTCCTCGAGGCCGGGAGTCCGGCGGGGCGCGGGATGACGGCGCTTGCAGGGTATCGACTGCTCTTCATTGTCCCGAACGTTTTGCTGGCCGACTGGGCCGACCGGGAGGGCGACACCGCCGTGGAATTGCAGACGTGGACGGAGGGGTGGACACGCTGGCGCATACGGATGGTCTCAACCTTCCTCCTCGGGGTTGGCACCGCAGGGGCTTTTGGGGCCGTGTACGGAGGAGAGGCGCCTGCACTTCTACTACTGGATGCCGTCGGGCTCGTCGCGATGATCGGCGCTGTGTGGGGACTTCGGCCGAGCACTTCGTCCGCACACCGCTTTCTGCTGGACTTAATTGTGGCCTGGCCCATCGTCGTGTGGGTCGTGACTGCCGTACGCTCATGACGGTTCGCACACGGCTCCAATCTGTATTGGGGGACCTCTGACCTCAATCAGGCGAAGCGAGCGCCGAATGAGGTTGCCCAAAAGGAGTCGATCACACCCTGCCGGCTCTTATTCATGAAGAGCCTCTGCAGGGCCTCTTGCCCGGAACATGAGACCAGGGGGAAGTTTCTATCGTCGTGGTTCCTTTTTCGCTCACCGTTGACGATTCTCGACCTCGCTTTTGGCCATGCCTGAGTCCGACGACGCCCCCAACGTTTCCGACCCTTCTCCCCGCCCCATCGAAGACTTCACGCGCATCGAAGCCCTCTCCGATCACGTCGATCAGAGCGTGACCCTGAAGGGATGGCTTCACAACAAGCGGGGCTCTGGAGGCATCAAGTTTCTCATTCTGCGCGACGGCTCGGGTTTTGTGCAGTGCGTGGCGGCGCAAGACGAGGTGGACGAGGACAGCTGGGCCACAGCCGACGACGCCCGTCAAGAGGCCGCCCTCGAGATTACCGGGACGGTCAGTGAGGACGAGCGTGCACCGGGCGGCTACGAGCTGCAGGTCGAGTCCGTCGAACTGATTGGCGAATCGGGCGACTATCCGGTCACGCCCAAGGAGCACGGCATCGACTTTCTGATGAACCACCGGCACCTTTGGCTCCGCAGCGAAAGTCAGTGGGCCGTGATGCGGGTGCGCAATCGCACCATCCGCGCGATCCACGAGTTTTTCCAGGACCGCGGCTTTCTTCAGACCGATGCCCCTATTCTCACGGGGAACGCCGTGGAGGGCACCTCCACGCTCTTTGAGCTCGACTACTTCGATGATGAGCAGGCCTACCTCACCCAGAGTGGACAGCTCCACGGGGAGGCCATGGCCATGGCCTACGGCAAGATCTACACCTTCGGCCCCACGTTCCGCGCGGAGAAGTCCGATACCCGGCGCCACCTCACGGAGTTCTGGATGATCGAGCCGGAGATGGC
>CAZTDC010000161.1:0-7307 GCA_964612165.1 uncultured Salinivenus sp. | reverse complement strand
GGAGATACCAATACTCATGAAGTGGATAAAAGCAGCAGTCGTTGGCGCCCTCGGAAGCCTCGTCATGTTTCTCCTCATCATGTTCGGGATCCATGGAGCGGGGGTTGCTCCGTTCAACCTTCCTCCCTCCGCCGCCTTCCTCGAAAAAATTGGACTAAACGTCGGCCCGCTCCCGGCCCTGGTCCACTTTGGCTACGGAGCCACCTGGTCCCTCGTCCTCGTGGCCCTTTACGACCACGAAGTGACTGTCGGCAAGGGACTGGGATTCGCGACGGGGCTCTGGCTCCTCATGATGGTGGCCTACTCGCCCATCATCGGCTGGGGCTTCTTCGGCGTCGGCGGAGCGAGCCATGAGCTCGCCGCCTCCGATCCGCTGTATCTGGGCACCCCCGTGAAGTACGTGGTGGCCACGCTCGTGCTGCACCTCATTTACGGAAGCATCATCGGGGGACTCAATCCCGTTTGGATTGACTTCAAAGACACCGAGCAAGCCGCAGCGTAGCTCGCTTTTTCCTGTGCGTGCCTCCGTCCCCCTGAATCGAGAACGCCTCGATTCAGGGGGTTTTCTATTGGCTGGATCACGAGCCGCGTCCTGCGGTTTTCGACACGCGATTCGGGTCATCGACCTTTTCTTTTATGTCGTACGTCCGCTGCCTCGAAGGCCTTCAGTCGGGAGAAGAGTATCCCGCAGACGCAATCATGAACACCTGTCCCGTGGATGGGCGGCCCGTGACGATCCGGTACGACCTGGAGGCACTTCGGTCCGATCAACCCATCCCGCCCTGGTACCAGCACGACCGCGACGACATGTGGCGGTTTGGCGGCCTGCTGCCCCTCGACAGCGGCGACCCAGCGGATCAGCCGGATATCGTGTCCCTCGGGGCCGGGGCCACGCCGCTTTTAGACTACCCGGAGCATCCGGCCGCCCAGCGCGGGTCGTTTCGCCTACAGGTGAAGGATGAGGGACGATACCGCCCCGAGGGAAATCCCACGGGCAGCTTCAAGGACCGGGGCATGGCTGTGGTCGTCTCGATGGCCCGGCGCCTCGGGATCGATCGCCTCGCGGTGCCGACGCAGGGCAACGCGGGAGACGCGCTGGCGGAGTACGGCGTGGCCGCCGGGCTCGACGTGGGCATCGGCATGCCCACCGACACCGATATGCCCATCCTGGGCAAGGTGTCCGCCTACGAGAAGATGTACGACGAGGTGGACCTTACGACCGTTGAAGGCACCATCCGGGAGGCGGGCGAGGCCGTTGAGACGGCGTACCTTGACGAGGACTACTTCAATGTGGCCACATTTCAGGAGCCGGGCTGGCGCATTGACGGCAAAAAGACGATGGGCCTGGAGTTGGCCGAGCCCAATGCGCCGTCGGGCGAGTGGACGGTGCCGGACGTGATCGTGTACCCGACCGGGGGTGGGACGGGCATTCTCGGCATGTGGAAAGCATTCGAGGAGCTGGACGCCCTTGGCCTCATCGGTCCTGAGCGCCCGCGAATGGTGTCCGTTCAGAGTACCGAAACGACCCCTATTGTCGATGCCTTCCATCAGGGCGACGATGACACGACGCCCGTCCCCCCCGGCGACACCATCGCCACGGGACTAAACGTGGCGGGGGGCATCGGACACTTCCGCGTACTCGAGATTCTGTACGAGAGCGACGGATATGCCGTGTCGGTGCCCGAGCCGTCCATCGCAACGGCGATTCAGCGCACCTACCACGAGAAGGGGTGGTGGATCTCCCCAGAAGGGGCTGCCTGCCTCGCCGCGCTTGAGCCGCTTCTTGACCTCGACGTGATCCAGGCGGGCGATGACGTAGTGGCGTTTAACACCGCCTCCCTCGAAAAGTACCTCCCTAACACGCGACACCTTCTTTAGTCAGGCCCAAACCGTTCTGACTGCTCCTCCTTCAGATCCACGTATAGACCCAAAGCCGAGGTCATCAACACCACGCCCAGGAGTGCCGGAAGAACACCGAGGAAATAGTAGGTCAGACCCGACAGCTGCCATTTCGGGGCCATCCAGAAGATAAACAGTGCCCACACGTACAGGCCGCCCGCTCCCCAAAACATCACTCGATACAGGGTATACTTCTTTGCATTTGTCATAATCACCGGTTTTGCTAATGAGTCTCTACTCGCTGTTCTGTTGTGCCCTGGTGTTCCTGGGCTTGCGCTTTCAGCCGCTCCACCTTCTCCACGTAGGCGTCCGGATCGGCCTTCCGTTCGAGCCCACCCTGACTCATGTAGCGCACCTTTCCGTACACCGGGCGCTCCTTCCAGCCACGATCATGAAGCCCGAAGACCCAAGCCACATTGGCGTACGAGTTCGGGTCGCGGCCGTCCAGAAAGTAGCGGTTGTTAAACGCGAGCGTGCGTTCGTACGCCGTCCGCGGATCGGGCGACCACTCTAGAATCTTTTTTCCCCAATACATGCGCATGTAGTTGTGCATGTAGCCGGTCGCGCGCATTTCTGTCATCGCCGCGTTCCAGTACGGATCGTGGGTCTCGCTCTGTTCGAGTTCGGCGCGGCTGTAGACGTACTCGCGCTCATCGTCGGCGTGTTCGGCGAGCGACTCCTGGGCCCAGTCCGGCAGGCAGTCGTACGAGTCGTAGGTGTCTGGGCGGAAGTGAACGTGGTTCATGGCCAGTTCGCGCCGTACGACCAGCTCCTCAATGTACGAGTCGAGGTCAGTTTCAGGCGCCTCAGTGGCCTGGATCTGCTGTGCGAGCCACACGGGCGAGATCTGCCCGAAGTGCAGGTACTTGCTCATGTGCGAGACCGCATGGGACTGAATCTGGTTGCGGTTCGCATCGTAGCCATCGAGGTGCTGCGCCAGAAATGTTTCTAGCGTGGCTGTAGCCTCGGACCGTCCGCCTCGGTACAGCGCCGACACCGGGGGTAGGCTTCGATCCAGGTCCAGCTGGTCGGTGACGGCAGACACGTCGTCCAGCGAGAGTCCCCCGGGGACGTCGAGGTCCGTGGACGGATGCTTGACGGACACGGTCTCCGGACGGGCAAGAAAGCGATCGAGGTGCTCGTGGATTTTCGGACGAATGGTGCGGGCCGCGTACTCGGCCTTGTCCGTCACCGTCTCCACCGGGACGACCACGTCCCCCTCCACCTGGACGATATGACAGGGAGTGTCTTCGGCTACATGGGCGCGCCACCGCTTCTGGTGACGCAAATAGCCCCGGTCGGTGACCAGGAGCGTCGCGTCCTCGGCGTACGCGAGGGCAACCTCGGCCGGGTTTCCGTGCCGCACAACCATCCGAATGCCCCGCTCGGAAAGGCGTGCCTGCGTCTCCTGCAGGCCCTCCAGCATGAACGTGTAGTGTCGCAGATTGGCCTCCGGGTAGTCGTCCATCAGGCCGAAGACCACCAGGAGTGGACGATCTTCTTCGTTGGCCTGCTCGATCGCATACTCCAGAGCAGGGTTGTTAACGGCCCGCTGGGACTGCTGCATCCAGTACAACACGTACCGGCCGCTCTCGCGCCGGGGGGTCTCATTGAGGGGCTGGAGACGGCCTGGATCGACGGCACCCATTGCATCGTCGGGGACTAATGAACGGAGTTATGAGAGCTGAAACGTCCTTCCCTGTCCGCCTTTCCCCCCTTCCGTCCCCTTCAGATCGTTTGTGACCGGATCGTTTCGTCCGTCCGGCCAAGCAGGAGTCCCCGTCAACTTGCCGGTTGCCCCTCGACGGCTCCCTGCACGTCCCTCGTCACCACACTGACCCCGTCGGTCGGGAAGTTGAGCTCGCCTTCACTGGCGGCCACGACCGACGCGACCATCGTGTCACCGGTCACATTGTTCGTCGTGCGCAGCATGTCGAGCGGACGGTCGGCGGCCCAGATCAGCGCAATGCCAGCGGGGGGAACCCCAATCGACTCCAGAATCACCACGAGCATAACCGTTCCGGCACTCGGGACTGCTGCGGCGCCTACCGACGCCAGCGTCGCCAGGAGCACGATGTTGAGTTGCTGTGTGAGGGCGAGCCCAATGCCCAGCACCTGTGCAATAAAGACGGCGGCGACCGATTGATAGAGGGCCGTGCCGTCCATGTTGATCGTGGCTCCCAGCGGCAGCACGAACGAAGAGACCTCCTCCGACACGCCAAGGTTTTTCTCCGACACCTCCATCGTCACCGGAAGCGTCCCGCCACTCGACGAAGTCGAGAACGCCACGAGCTGCGCCGGCGCAATGGCCTGGAAATAGTCCCCGACGGAGACCGACGTAAAGAAACTCATGAAGGCCGGGTACACCGCAAAGACCATAACCGAGAGGCCCAGGATCACGGTCAAGCAATAGAACCCGAGGGCCCCGAGGAGACTTAGAATATTTCCAGCGCCTCCGCCCGCAATCGACGTGATGGCGTCTGCCAGCAGCCCAAACACCCCCACCGGCGCCATCAGCATGATGAGCTCCACCAGGCGAATGATGAGCGAATTGAGGCTCTCAAAGAAGTTCAGTAAGGGCTCCGCCTCCTCTTTCGGGATGAGCAGGAGTCCAATGCCCACCAGGATGGCGACGAACACCACCTGGAGCATATTCCCGTTATCCGACGCGGAGTTGAAGAAGTTAGAGGGGACCATGTCGACGAACGGCTGGAGTGGGCCCCGATCTTTTGCCCCGGCGGCCATCTCCTTGCTCGACTCGACTTCGTCCTGATACAATCGTTCGAGACGTTGCTGCGTCTCGGCCGTCACGGTGTCGCCGGGTCGCAGGGTATTCACCAGCACGAGCCCAATGGTGAGCGCGAGGGTCGTCGTGACGAGATACAACCCGAGAGTTTTCCCGCCGATCCGCGACAGGCGGCCTAGGTCACTGAGGGAGTTGACGCCGACGATCAGCGACGCCAGGATAAGGGGGACGGCGATCAGCTTCAGCAGGTTGAGGAAGATCGTGCCGAAGGGTGCGATCCAGTTGCTCGTAAACTCGGTCCATCCAGCGGCCGCCGCTCCAACGCCGTAGGCGAGTCCAAGAACGAGGCCGATGAGAATTTGCCAGTGTAGCTTCTTGTACCAGGACATAGGTATGCTTAGTTAGGCACAGAAAACGAATGCCGGCCCCCTCTCCGAATGCCACGCCTCAAGAAAAGACACAGCAACCGGCTGAACAACCCCCCTACCCCGCTAGCAGAATGGCAGTCAGGGCCCCGGTGGTCGTGCCAAGCACGTTGACGACCTCATTGTCGACCAGAGCCCAGCCCTGAGCGGGCCTCGCCGACGGATCAGCGGCGTCTTCCACGAGGCGGCCTGAGTCCGGATCGCGATACCGAGCCTGGATGGTCGCCCCGGCTACGCTGTCGGCCATCATTCCTGCGAGTCCCGCCGCGATAATCCAGACCGCCGTCCCGGACGGAAACCCGAGAACATCGCCCGTGAGAACCGCTGCGCCAGCTATACTTGCCGCTCCAAGGACCGCCCCCACCGTTCCCCCAACGGACACGGCCCCCGACCTCCCTGCCTCCACCTGAGACCATGTTCTCAGCGACCAGGGATGTCTGGCTGAGCGAACACCAATCTCCGTGGCCCAGGTGTCGGCCGCAGCGGCGGCCAGCGCTCCGAGGAACCCGGCGTAGCACGCGGCCTCGAGGGGATCCCAGCCCGGCGGTGCAACAGCGAACATCCCCAGCAGCCCCCAGGCCACGCCCCCATTCGCCAGGACCTGGCGGAGCGTCCGTCCATTTCTCTCTTCTTCCGTGTCGGGCGAGGCGGCGTCTCCGCCCAGGAGCGAGAGCAAGCTCGACAAAACGAAAAAGACGAATCCAGGCAAGGCCCACGCCCAGCCGCCCAGTCCCACGAGGGACGCCGCAAACAGCCCCCCGCCGACTGCTCCCGATGCGTCGAGCGTTCGACCCACGTACGCCGCCCCCCCAAACCCAGCGCCTATGCCGAGCGCCGCCGCGACGGCCCGAATCGCGTCCGGCGTCTCATGGAGTGGGACAAGGACGAGAACGACGCCGATTACGACGAAAAAATTATCCCATCCGCGCCGGCTTACGGCCTCGATCGCCGTCGCCACCACGGCCACGATAAGAGCACCAGCAACGGTCCGTCCGATCCCCCAGCCGGTCCTCTCCAGTAGAACACCACCCGTAAGAAGAACGGTGACGCCCAGAAAGACGCCGCTTCCCTCAACCGTGGCCGTCCCAATCAGCGTGTGCCGGCCGCTCTTCTGCCCGACCCAGGACGCCAGCGGATCGGCGAGGGCAAGCACCAAAAACGCGATCTGCAGAATAAAGAGGCGGTCCGGATGCACCGTCCAGGTAGCGGCGAGGGCCGGAACGAGCGCCAGCGGCATCACCACCGTTCCCCAGCTCTCGGGGCGGGCCGCGTGCACGCCAGGCCACCAGTGTCGCCACTTGGCCCCACCATTGATGACGACGAAGGCCGCGGCCAGTATGTAGACGGGTCCCGGCGTCGAAAAAAAGAACGGCGTGGCTACTACGAAGAGTCCGACGCCGGCATGCACCAGACGCCGGGTCGTCGTCGCGTCCCATCCCCACCGCCGGAGCACTTCCCCCACGCCCACGAGGCCCGCAAGTCCAAAAAAGGCACCGACGAGGGCAATCCAATCGGCCGACCGGAAAAACACGAGGGTCTCCTCGGTTCGTGTGAGAAACAGTCCGGCAATAAGAACGCCCCGGCACGCCGAAGGGCGCGGCCGGGGCGCAGTGCGTCCAAAACGTGGTTTGGGAGATTAATTCTCCGACTCGGAGGCCTCAATCTGCTCGACCTCTTCTTCGCCAGCAGCACCGTCTCCCGTAGCTCCGTCGCCGGCAGCTTCGCCGTCGCCGCCGATGGCTGCCTGCAGCTCTTCGAGCTCGGACTTCGACCCCACCACGAGGTCGCGGAACTCGCGCTGTCCGGTTCCAGCCGGAATCTCGTGGCCCACGATGACATTCTCCTTGAGCCCGTCGAGGGTGTCGGTCTTCGCCTCGATGGCCGCATTGGTGAGCACCTTCGTTGTCTCCTGGAAGGAGGCCGCCGAGATGAACGAGTCGGTCGCCAGCGACGCCTTGGTGATGCCGAGCAGCACCGGCTCCCCAACGGCGGGCCGCGCCTCACGCACTTCGATCTCCGGTTTGTCTTCTCGCTTGAGATCGGAGTTCTTCTCACGCAGCTCACGACGACTGATGATCTCTCCAATCTGTACATCCGCGTCGCTCGGGTCGGTCACGACGAACTTATCATAGAGGTCATCGTTGGCGTCGGCCATCTTCCGGCGGTCCACCATGTCCTCTTCGAGGAAGCTCGTATCGCCCGGGTCCGTAATCTTGACCCGCTTCATCATCTGCCGG
>CAZTDC010000160.1:0-7342 GCA_964612165.1 uncultured Salinivenus sp. | reverse complement strand
TCGACGCCTTCAGCGACGCGCAGGTGGCGGCCGTTGAGGCCCGCAACCGGCTCGATAACCTGGAGCGGGACCTGGAGCGCGCCCGCGAGCGCATTCAGGAGATTGACCGCCGCACCGACGAGCGCGCTCAGAAGATTGAGGAATTTGAGTCCACCATCGAGGAGGCGCTCGACAAGCAGACCGAGCTTGACGAACAGATCGAGTCTATTCGGGCAGAGCGGGAGTCCCACGACGAGGCGGTCGAGGCGGCCGAGGAGGCGCTTCAGGAGACGAAGTCGGAGATTGCCGAGGCCGAGTCCACCCTTCGGTCCCTCCGTCAGGAGCGGGAGTCGGCCCTCAACCAGAAGAACGAGGCCGCGGTTCACCTCGCCGAGGTCGAGACACGCATCCAGGACGTGGTCGAAAGCGTCGAGGCCGACTTCGAGTGCGACCTCGCGGAGGACCCGGTCGACGTGCCCGAGGACTTCGACGAGGACGAGGCCCGCTCGGAGGTGAAGAGCCTGCGCGGCACGATCAACGCCCTGGGCGACGTCAATCCCCTGGCGCTGGAGGAGTACGAGGAGGAGAAGGAGCGCCTCGACTTTCTCCAGGAACAGAAGGCGGACCTAGAGGAGGCGGAAGACACCCTGCTCGATACCATCACAGAGATCAATGAGACGGCGTCCGAACGCTTCTTCGAGACCTTCGACCAGATCAAGGACAGCTTCGGTGAGATCTTTACCGAGCTCTTCGGCGAGGGCGCCTCGGCGGAGCTCAAGCTCGAGGATCCGGACGACCCCATCGACTCGCCCATCGAGATTATCGCCAAGCCGCGGGGCAAGCGGCCCGTGACGCTCGACCAGCTCTCCAGCGGCGAGAAGGCCCTCACGGCCACGGCCCTGCTGTTTGCCATCTACCTCGTCAAGCCCAGCCCGTTCTGCGTGCTCGACGAGGTGGACGCCCCCCTCGACGACGCCAACGTGGAGCGCTTCATGAGCCTCGTCCGCCGCTTTGAGGACGACACCCAGTTCATCCTCGTCACGCACAACCAGCGCACGATGGGGCTCTCAGATCGGATGTACGGCGTCACGATGGAGGAGCAGGGCGTCTCGAAGCTCGTCGGCGTTGAGTTCGACGAGGCGGTGGAAATTACGGAGTAGGAACAACCGCGGCACCCACTGCGAGCGGCAACAGACACTTTTTTCGTTGTTGAGGTTCGCTTTCGGAACGCTGAGCGGAGAGGAAAACGGCCCTTCAGTCCGGCCGGATGTCCCCGGCCGACGGACTGCGCCCACGAGTTGCATATCGGTGTGATGAATGGCATTGCCGGCCGCTGATCGTGTTTACTTCGCGTTCGGCGCATCGTTAGCTTAGAAACAGTGCCCATACCGTCTGCGTGACGAGGATGTCGTCGGGGTCCTGAGGGGCGTGCGGCACGACTCACCTGTGATTTGATTACCATCTCCGGCGTGGTGCTGGACGACTTGCTCATCATGATCGACTACGCGAACAAGAAGCGTTCTGAGCGAGACGACGCTGAGTCGTCGAGCAAGGAAGTGGTCTCCGGGCCGCGTGAGGATCAGTGAGTGTTCGAGGCGATCCACGAGGCGGGCCTGCGGCGCTTTCGCCCCATCATGCTCACCACGTTCGGCGGCCTCTCGCCCATCATCGTCGAAACGTCCCGCCAGTCCACCCAACTCATTCCGATGGCCATCTCACTGGGTTTCGGGATCGTTTTTGCGACCTCCATCATTCTGGTGCTTGTGCCCTGCCTCTACTTGATTCTGGAAGATGTGCTGTCGGTGACAACGAGCGCGTAAGCACGCTCCTCAGAGGAGCGACATGGTCGGGCGCTTGCGGTCGTCGCAGATTCGAGATTGATTGGAGACGTGGGCCGTCACGCTCTCATTGCTCCTTGTGTCGTCTCTGTCTTCATCGAGTCGGAGGAGAGTGCAAGCCCCCGCCGAGAGCCATGTGAGGTAGCGGCGTGAGGGGCGTCGTCTCCTGTATTGTCTCCACAGACCCGTTCCTGGATTGGCATGAACGACCAAACCCTCGATAACCTGCTTACACTCGGTAGTGACTGGGGCTGGGCCGTCGGGATTCTTCTTGGCGCGGCCGTTCTCGGCCTGCTCGTGCACACCCTTCTCCGCAGGCTCACCGGACGCTTCGCGGAGCGCGACGATGCGTTGCCGATTCGAGAGGCTCTCCTCCATCGCCTGACTGGGCCCCTGCGCCTCCTTCTGCCCATTCTCTTCACGTACGCAGCGTTGCCCGCCGCGCGCCCCCACCTGTCGGCCGGAGCCGAGGCAGTGATCGCGGGCGGACTCCAGGTCCTGCTCATCGTCGCTGTCACGTGGCTGATCGTGGCGGCCCTGCTGGCCGGGGAGGAGGCGGTTGAGGCCTACTACACGACAGACGACCCCGACAACCTGAAGGCGCGCAAGATCGTCACGCAGGTTCGCATCCTTCGCCGGATTGTCACGACCCTCGTGATCGTACTGGCGATTGGGGTCGTGCTGATGCAGTACGAGCCGTTCCGGGAGCTGGGCACCGGCATTTTGGCCTCGGCCGGCATCGTGGGGATCGTCGTGGGCGTGGCCGCGCAAAATACGCTCAGCGACCTCATCGCCGGCATCCAGATCGCCCTCACCCAGCCGATTCGGGTCGACGACGTGGTGATCGTCGAGGGCGAATTTGGCTGGGTCGAAGAGATTACGCTCACCTACGTCGTCGTGCGGGTGTGGGACCGGCGCCGCGTGGTACTGCCCATCACCCACTTCGTCGAGAAGCCGTTTCAGAACTGGACCCGCACGTCGTCGGACCTGATTGGGTCGGTGTTTTTGCACGTGGACTATCGGACCCCCGTCTCGGACGTGCGAGACGAATTGCGGCGGATCCTTGAGGCATCCGAATACTGGGACGGGGACGTGTGTGCCCTCCACGTCACGAACACGACGGAGCGCAGTATTGAACTGCGGGCCATCGCCAGCGCGAAGGACGCCCCCACACTGTGGAACCTTCGGTGTGAGGTCCGAGAGAAACTGGTGGCCTACCTGCGCGACGAGCATCCCGACGCGCTGCCGGTCGTGCGGGCGCGGCTTCAGGAGGGGGAGGGGACGCCTGTAGAGGAGATGTAGATCCCGATTCCACGCCAATCCGTCGTACGTTGTCTGCACAATCGTCTCTGTCAGCAATGTCATCGTCGCCCATCGTCGTTTCGACCTGGCAGCACGGCCTGCCGGCCAATGAAGCCGCGTGGTCCGTGCTCACGACTGGCGGGTCCGCCCTCGATGCGGTGGTGGAGGGGGTGGCCGTGCCGGAGGCTGACCCGGAGGTGCGGACAGTGGGGCGCGGGGGCTACCCGGATCAGGCGGGCACCGTGACGGTCGATGCCTGCCTGATGGACGAGAATGCCCGGTGTGGAGCTGTGGCGGCACTGCCCCGCACCCAGCACCCGACGGCCGTGGCGCGGGCCGTGATGGAGGAAACGCCCCACGTCATGCTCGCCGGGGAGGGGGCACTCGCGTTTGCGCGGGAGCAAGGCTTCGAGGAAACGGACCTGCTGACCGAGCAGTCGAAGCAGGACTGGCAGGAGTGGAAGCAGGAGCAGGACGATGTGTCCCGCCCAACCCCCAACATCGAAGATGAATCCACTGAGGGGACTCACGACACCATCGGGATGCTGGCGCTCGACGCGCAGGGGCACCTGTCGGGGGCCTGTACCACGAGCGGAACGGCCTGGAAGCGGCCGGGCCGGGTCGGCGACTCGCCCCTGATCGGGGCGGGGCTGTACGTGGACGACGACGTGGGGGCCGCGTGTGCAACGGGATGGGGCGAGGCCATCATGCGCGTCACCGGCTCGCACTTGGCGGTTGAAGCGATGCGACAGGGCGCTTCCCCGACCGAGGCGTGCCGCCGGGTAATCGAGCGGGTCGAGGCGATGCACGACGAACTCTCGGACGTGCAGGTGGGCGTGCTCGCGCTGCGGGCGGATGGGGAAGTGGGTGCGTTCGGTCTCCAGTCGGGGTTCGACACCGCCCGACGCCTCCCCGACTCGGACAATCAGTTGGTCGAGGCGGCGTCGCTCCGAGGCACAGCGTGAGGACGGGCATTGTCGTCAGGAGACAGGCCCTTTGCGGATGTGTCCATAAGGGTGTCCGGGGTTCGGGCCGTCCGTTTTCAGCCGGGAAGAGACGCGCTCGAAACACGTCGCACGATTCTTCTTATCTCTGAACACATGAGCAGATGTTCATACATCGAGGTGAACATGAATTGGGTTGCGGCTCTCTTCTGGGGGACGCTTGTCGTCACGATGGGATTGAACGGGACGCTTATCGCGACGCTTGTCGTCTCGAACGTACAGATCTGGCCCCCGCCGGGTCGAGACACGTGGCAATACCAGCTCACGTGGACGCTTTTTAGTGCTGCCTGTGTCGGCTTCCTTGTCGTGGGCGGGCTCGACGCGGGGAGCCTGGGCCTCGGTCGATGGCTGGGCGAGCCGGGTACGCTCATTCTCGGCAGCGCGCTCATAATGGGCGGGACGACGCTGGCGAGCTACGCAATGGGTTACCTGGGCCTTCGCGGTGCGCTCGGCCTGAAAGCCGAACTCGTGACTGACGGCCCGTTTGCCGTGAGTCGCAATCCCGGCTACGTCGGCGACCTGCTGCTGATTGTCGGCTACGTGATTCTCACCGGCTCGCGCCTGGCGGGCATTGTGGCTGCCGGGGCGGCGATCTGGTTTCTTCTCGCGCCGTTTGCGGAAGAACAGTGGCTGGAGGAGCAGTACGGAGACGAGTATCGCCGCTATAGGGAGGGGCATCCACGCTTTCTTAGAGTGCGTCTGTGAAGTCGGCTGGGTGGGGATTGCTCCTTGATTATCCCGATAGGGAAACGCTAAAAGTCACGAAGGGGAAGAAAACGTCCTATGAAGTGTCTCCTTTCTCTTTTCAGAGGGCCCCCCGTGGCGATCTAGTCCTGTGAAGGCACCTTCATAGAGGGACTCTTAGACCGTTCCAGACGTAGACCGCTGACCTCGTCCGACATCAATGCTCACGCAATACGCATCACGCAATATGCCCCGCTAAAGGGAGCACCGCCTCAGAAGAGCCGCTAGAGCGTCGCATCACAACGCACCAAGACGAACCATGGCCGACCGCGTTCAACTCGACCTTCCCATTTTGCTGCCGGACGTGCCGGACGCAAAAGACACCTGCGTCGAGCGCCTCACCAGCAGCCTGCAGGAGCACGCCGGCATTGATCGGGCGCACGTGACTTCCTCGTCGAACGGTGAGCCCGACTACCTCTGCATCCACTATGATCCGGACACTGTGTCGCTGCCGCGCATCCGCCAGCGGGCCAAGAGCCTCGGCACCGAGATTACCGATCAGTATGGCCACCTCGTCTGGGCGGTTCGGGGCATGACCCACCCCCGCCGCGCCCGCACCATCGCCAAGCGGCTGCGCCGGATCGACGGCGTGGTGGAGGCGGAGGCGAGTGCCACCGAGCGGATTCGCGTCGAGTACGACCGGTCGTTGACGGACAAGAGCAAGATTCAGGACGTGCTCCGGTCGATGGGCGTGCGGCTCCGGGGAGATGTGATTGACGCGCATGGTCTGGGCTCGTCCACGACCACAGACGAAGGCGCTGAGGCGCATGATCATGCAGAGGAGCAGGAGGACCACGGGCATGACCATGGCGGCCTGTTCGGCGAGAAGACGGAGCTGATCTTCGCGATCGTAGCGGGGGTGTGCGTCGCTACCGGATTCGGACTGTCGTTTGCAGGCGTTTCGTCCTGGCTTCCGTGGGGCTTCTATCTCGGCGGCTACGTCTTCGGTGGGTACTACACGGTGCGGGAGGCCGTCGACACACTCGCGGTCGGGGACTTCGAGGTCGACTTTCTGATGCTGGTGGCGGCGGCGGGGGCGGCGGCGCTGGGGAAGTGGCTGGAGGGAGCGTTTCTGCTGTTCCTCTTCTCCCTCGGCCACGCCCTGGAGCACTACGCGATGGGCCGCGCCCGGCAGGCCATCGAGTCGCTCGCCGAGCTGGCGCCGGACACGGCCCTCGTTCGACGCAACGGTACCGAAGAAGAGATTCCTGTCGATGACCTGCAGCGGGGCGACACCGTAATCGTCAAGCCCAACGAGCGCATTCCCGCCGACGGAGTCGTGACGGACGGCGAGAGCGCCGTCAATCAGGCACCGGTGACCGGCGAGAGCGTGCCCGTCGACAAAGCGCCGGTTGAGGACCCCGACGCGGTGGGCGACCCCACCGATCTGAGCGCGGCCCACCGCGTCTATGCAGGGACGATCAACGGCAGCGGGGCGCTGACGGTACGCGTGATGAAGCGGGCCGACGAGACGACGATCTCGCGTGTGGTGCAGATGGTCACAGAGGCAGAAGCCGAGAGATCGCCCACCGAGCGGTTCACCGATCGCTTCGAGCGCATCTTCGTGCCCGCCGTCCTCGGGCTCGTTGTGCTTCTACTGTTTGCCTGGGTGCCCTTGGGCGAACCGTTTGCCGACAGCTTCTACCGGGCCATGGCGGTGCTGGTGGCCGCGAGCCCGTGTGCCCTGGCCATCGCCACCCCGAGCGCCGTGCTGAGCGGGGTCGCCCGGGCCGGGCAGGGCGGCGTCCTCGTGAAAGGGGGCGGTCCGCTCGAACGACTGGGGCGGCTCGGCGCCCTCGCCTTTGACAAGACGGGCACCCTGACGGAGGGCGAACCCCGTGTGACGGATGTGCGGCCCCATGGCGACACGACAGACGCCGAGGTCCTACGCGTGGCGGCCGCCGTCGAGCAGCTCAGCGACCACCCGCTGGCCGAGGCCGTCGTGCAGCATGCCAAAGAGCACCTTGAGGGGACTCCTCTTCCCGACGCCCACGACCTAGAGAGCATTACGGGGCGTGGCATTGCGGCCACGGTCGACGGGCAGTCGGTCCACGTGGGGAAGGCCGCTCTCTTCGACGAGGTCGACGGGCCGTCTGTGCCCGATGACCTCCGCGACACGGCCGAAACGCTGGAGGCGGAGGGTCGGACGACGATGGTCGTGCGCCGGGGCACTGCCTACCTGGGCGTCCTCGGCCTTGCGGACACGCCGCGGGACGGGGCCGCCGATGTGTTAGCGAAGTTGCGGCACGTCGGCATTCGTCGGATGGTGATGATTTCGGGAGACAACCAGCGCGTCGTGGACGCCGTGGCGGAGGCGCTCGGCATCGACGAGGCGCGTGGCGACCTTCTCCCTGACGACAAGGTAGATGCCGTGCGTGCTCTTCGCAAGAAGGAGGACGTGGCGATGGTGGGCGACGGCGTGAACGACGCCCCCGCCATGGCCAACGCCACGGTCGGCATCGCGATGGGCGCCGC
>CAZTDC010000159.1:0-7368 GCA_964612165.1 uncultured Salinivenus sp. | reverse complement strand
TCACGTCGTCCACGTCATCGTCGAGGGCGCGAAGTAGCGGTGCGGCCTCATCGCCAGACAGCAGTTCGGAAACGACGGCCCGCTGCTCGTCGCACAGCGTCTGCAGGCGCTCGCGAAGGGTGTCGCTGTCGGCCGGTGCGGTGTCAACGAGATCAAGAAGACGATCTGTCACACCGCTCATGGCCGAGACCACGACGGCCGTCGAGCCCTGCCCCGTTGCCGACTGAACTTGATCCTCGATGAGTGCGGTAACGTGACGGATGCGCTCAGGATCGGCAAGGCTGGTACCCCCAAATTTGTGGACACGCCAGCCGTCAGAGGCAGAAGGCTCGGGTTCCATGCGTTCGAAGATTAAAGAGGAGGGTTACGACGGAGGGGATCCGATTGGATCCAGAAGAGAGATACACTCGAAGAGCAGAATTTCGTTCTCCGACCACACCGTCGGGTCTTCTATGCCGCCGAGTCATCGTCGAAAGACGCAACAATTTCATGCAGCAGACGCTGCAGTTTTGGCTGAGCTGCATCGTAGGCCTCTGTCATTTGTCCGGTCGAGACCGGCTGTACGGTGTCGGGGGAGCACCGATCCGTAATTACGGACAGGGTCATCACCCGCAGGTCCATGTGACGGGCCGCAATGACCTTCAACACCGACCCGGTGCCCACCAGATCGGCCCCCAGCGTCCGCACCATGCGATACTCGGCCTGCGTGCCCAAATTGGGACCGAGCACGGAAAAGTAGATGCCTTTGTGAAGCTGGATGCCCTCCCGCAGGGCGACGGCGTCGGCGGTTTGGCGCAACTTCGGGTCGTAGGGCTCACTCATGTCCGGGAAGCGTGGCCCCCACTCCTCCACGTTGGGCCCTACCAGCGGATTTACCCCCTGAAAGTTGATGTGATCGGTCACGAGAACGAGATCGGACGGCGCCATCTCCGATGAGACGCTGCCGGCGGTGTTCGTCGTGAGGAGCGTGTCCACGCTTAGTTCACCGAGCACGCGAACCGGAAAGGCGACCTGCCGGGGCGTGAAGCCGTCGTGGAGCGCGGGGGGCCCCTTCACCACCAGAATTGGGACACTGGAAAGCGTTCCGCTCACCAGGGTCAGGGGCTCGGAGCTCCGCACCGGGGAATTCGGAATCTCTTCGGCGGACCACTCCTCCTCAATGGTCAGGGACGGAAGGACTGATTCGCGCCCCGTCGCCACAGTGAGCCCGAGTGAGGGACTTAGGGACATCCGTTCTCGCAAGAAGGTCGCCGCTTCCTGAACCTTACGCTGGTACGCAACTGTGGACTCAGCCGTGAGCGCAGGGGCGTCGTGCGCAGTCGACATAAGGGTGGGGACGTGGAGCAAGAAAGCAGAGAAGTGAGCCCGCTCCCCAACCGGGGACCGGGCAGAGATGCCAATTTGAGCGGCGCGGGCTACTCCATATCTTCAAGGATGCTCCAGATCTTCTCGATCTCCTCGGTCGAGGCCTCATCTTCGTCCTCCTTCGCGCCGGAGCGCTTGTCGCTTTCGGTCTCCTCCTCTTCCGCCTTCTTATTCTTCACATCCTCCTTGATGGCCTCAAACTGCTGAGACCCTGTGGAGTGAGGCTCGGTTTCGTCCGATTCATCGTCGGAGACATCATCTTCGGAATCCGCAGTGCCCTCCGTGTCCGACGACGCCGGGACCTCCTCTTCGTCGGGAAGAACCGGAAAAAGGGACCGCATGGCCCGCTCAAGATCATCCTCTTCCTCCCCTTCCTCGGAAGCGGACGATGCCGACTCAGACACGTCCGTCTCTGCCTCTCCCGACTCGGACGCAGGCTCCGTCTGAGACTCCGGCTCGGTAGAGGGAGGGGTGACCTCGGCCGTGGGCTCACTCGTCTCAGGTGATTCAGGCTCCTCTTCCTCTTCGTCTGCCGGCGATTCAAAAGCCGAGGAGAAGTCCATCTCCGCCGTCTCATCCTCAAGGTCCTCAAAAGTCGAAGAGAAGTCGTCCATCTCTTCGGTCTCCCCCGGTTCCCCCTCATCCGTCATCTCCGGTTCAGGCTCAACGGGGTCCGCCGGTTCGTCCTCGGACACCTCCTCACGAATGTCATCAAAGGAGCGATAGCTTCCCGACCCATCCCCCTCCTCTTCATCTTGCTGAGACTCATCCTCCGTCTGTGCAGGCTCGGCTGTACCGGTGGCCTTTTCGTCCTCTCCCTCATCGGAAATCGAAGCCGGGCCCACGTCCGTTCGCACTTCCTCCGTCTGCGCCCCCGGATCGGTGTCCTCTTCCTCTCCGAGTTCACCGACGTCCGGAAGCGTATCGGCCTCAAACATGTCAGAGTCGTCCCCGTCGTCTTCCTCCTCCTCTTCTTCGTCAACCGGTTCTTTGAACTCATCCTCATCAACAACATCCGAAAGGGAATCCTGCAGGTCGGCAAACTCCTCGGCAAACGCCTCTCCCTCCTCGTCCGGCTCGTCGGTGGCCTGCTCAGTCTCCGGCTCCGGCTCGGATACACCCGGCTCTTCCGCCTCCACGTCCGGCTCTTCCCCAAACACGTCCAGGTCGGGAGCGGCCTCGGTGTCCGGTTCTTCGGTCTCCGGCTCCTCAACGTCGGGCTCCGAAGCAACGTCAGCCTCATCTGCAATCTCGTCAGCGGCACTTTCAATGGCGGCCGTGTCCACCTCGGTTTCAGACGGCTCCGGCTCGTCGAGCGTGCTGACGTCGGGCTGAGTACCGGCCGGACCGGTGTCCGGCTCGGGCGTCGATTTGGTTTCGACTTCTCGATCGCCGCTCTCATATTCCTCCAGAATCTCGAGCTCGGAGTTAAGGAACGCACGCAGGCGGGCCACAACCTCGTTTCGGCGATTTTGAACCGTCTGGGCCTCGGCCTCCAACTGATCGCGCTGTGCCTGGGCCCGCTGCCTGATCTCCTCCGCCTCGTTCTTCGCTTCCTGAACGATGTTCTTCGCCTCCTGCTTCGCGTTCTCGAGCTGCTGCTCGGCATTGCGGCGCGTCTGGTCAAGAGCCTCCTGAAGGGCCTCCTCCACCTTCTGGTAGTGCTCCATCTGATTCTGGAGCTCCTGCACCTTGTTTTCCAAACGGCGACGTTCGTCCTCCATCTCCTCCCACTGGTTGGCCACCATTTCGAGGAAGGTCTCCACCTCGTCGGTGTTGTAGCCACGGAGGCTTTTGTCGAAGTCTTGCTTCCGAATGTCTAGCGGCGTCAGTTTCATAACGTTAGTCGATCAGTGGGACAGTATGCAAAGGAGCGACGGCCCTCTTTATCGAAGAGGAAAAAGTCCGCGGTCCCGGAGAGGGGTATCGTAGAAAATGTATTGACGGAGAACAACTTCGGGCAAAATGAGCCCTGTAGTTTACTCTGTTTTCACTAAAATAGATTTGGACTGTTTCAGATCACGGAAGCATCCCCCTACAACCCCGGTGTCGCCCGCACCGCAGAACCGAAAAATCAACGTGGGGCTGGTGTAGAACGCTATTCGTCGTAATCGCGCGGCCCAAAAATGGCGCTCCCGATTCGGACCATCGTGCTCCCCTCCTCGATGGCTACTTCAAAGTCGTTGCTCATCCCGATAGAGAGCTCTTCCATCTCCACCCGAGGATTGGTGCTCGCATCGTAGGTCTCGAACAGCTCCCGCATCCGTCGAAACTCGGACCGCACCTCTTCGGGATCTTCCACGAAAGAGGCCAGCGCCATTAGTCCGCGGATGGCGAGGTTCTCGTACTGTCCGCAGTGATCGAGAAAATCGTGCGTGTCGTCGGGCGCAAGGCCGTACCTCTGCTCTTCGCCCGCGATGTTTACCTGGACGAGGCACGGAAGCACGCGATTGTTCTTGGCCGCCCGCTCGTCGAGTTCCTCGGCCAATCGGGGACGGTCGAGGGCATCGAACCAGTCGGCGTGACGGGCCACAAACTTGGCCTTATTGGTCTGAAGGTGCCCAACCATGTGCCACGTTACGTCTCCGGTCTTAAAAGATCCGGGACGGATTCGTGCTTTGTCACGCAATTGCCGTGCCCGATTTTCCCCAAAGTGGTTCAGTCCGGCCGATTTCCCCGATTCGATTGCCTGTAGGGGAAAGGTTTTAGAGATGGCTACGATCGTCAGGTTCTCACCAGTCCGGCCAGCGCGCTCACAAGCCTGCGCAATGCGCTCACGCACCAAGCGAACCCGCTGCTGGACGGCGTCCGGGCGAACCTGTTCCCGTTTCTCCGGGGGAGGCTCCGAAATCTTATTCATGGTCTAGGGAAATGCTACGTAGGACGGAGATAGGGAAGTGGTTTTCGTATCGAGTTCCGGTCCCCATGATTCGGTTCCCAGGCCCTAGAAGCCCTTCGTAACGATTGCGTCGTTCCCTTGTGCGTATAGGCAATGACTGGTCCTTGCCCATGAGGTGTATCCATTAACTTCCCAGAGAATCCTGTTCGTTAGCATGGACCGTTGTATACTGATGGAACACCTTCGCACGAAAACCTGAATGTCGATATGGTCGCCATTTCCCTCGTGTACTTCTTCAACTCGATTCCAGCCATCGTGCGCAGGCCGACCGTTCCGGCTTTTTCTTGCGTGGCGTTTCTAGCGAGCCTAGCCCTCATCTTAGTTGGGCACGGGTCCGTCGCTACTGCGCAGGATACGTCGTCGGTACAAATGCTGCCCTCCGGTCCGTCCCTGGTTCAGCCGCCGGATCCGAATCTCCCGGTCGCTGCTGATCCCGTATCACTGAGTGGGGATCCAGCCCCCCAGACGCTTTCCCCGTTGCCGCCCCTGTCCCACTCGACAGACTCGCTCGACCTCCGTCCAATTCCATTGGGATTGCGGGGGGCGGCCTCCGAATCCTCGATCCGATGGGGGCGGCTGATCCCCGTCTCCACCCTTATGGCGGGCACCTATACAGGCGTCTACGTCTACGAACGAAGCAAGTGGTGGACGGGCCAAAATCCCTTCCATTTCGATAGCCACCTCGATTACGCCAAAAACTTCGACAAACTGGGACACTTGTACGTGTCGCAGATGCAGACCCTTGCCAACACCCGCACTCTAGAATGGACCGGCCTTTCCTCCTCTACGGCCGGAATTGTGGGAGGACTTCTTACCATTGCGGGCCAAACGAACGTCGAGATTCACGACGGCTACAGCTACCAGTGGGGCTTTGACGCCTACGATCAACTCGCCAATGTGATGGGAGTTGCCTGGTTTTACGCCCACGATCACGTGTCGGCCCTCCGCCGCTTCGACCTGCGGCTCATGTACTGGGATCCGGAACGCCCGCCGATCAACCAGTCCAAGTCCACAACCCTGTTTACCGACGACTACCGGGGCATGTCCTTCTGGGTGAGCATGGGGATCTGGGACCTGCTTCCCCAAAACCTCCAGCCCTACTGGCCCCGATTCTTAAAGCTCTCCGCCGGAGTGTCCCTGCATCAATGGGAGGAATACCCCGACCCGGACGCCTACGTCGCCACACACATCAGTGTAGACATCGACTGGCGAAAGATCATTCCCCGCGACTCGTGGATCGGGCGAACGAGTGGAGATATTCTGAATCGATACCACTTGCCCGCGCCAGCGATCCAGGTTACACCCCGACCGGGCTTCAAATTGATCTTTGTGAACCAGTAGTTCGCCCTCGCGGGTGCGTTCCTCGGTTCCCCGCACGACAATTGGGGCCACAAGCGTAATCGGACTTACACTTCCGCTCGCAGCACGTCGAGCGGCGGCCGGTCATAAAGGCCGCGACTGTTGAAGAGCCCGATGCCAATGGTAAGGGCTGTGACGACGACAAATGCCAGCAGGAGCGCCCACGGAGCCACCACGAACGGGCCCTCGAAGACGAAGTACGACAGGCTCCACGCCGCCACGAGCGCTAAGAGGATGCCTGTGAGCGCGGCAAAGACGCCGAGGAAGAGATACTCCACCGTCATAATGAGGAGCACCGTCTGCTTCGAGGCCCCAAGCGTTTTGAGCAGGACGCTCTCTTCAGCCCGCTGGTAGCGGCTCACGACCACCGCCCCGGCCAGCACGATGAGGCCGGTCAGGATGCTAAAGAGCGCCATGAAGCGAATCACGTACGCCAGCCGGCCGAAGAGGTCCTGGAAGGTCGAGAGCACGAGCGACAGGTCGATGGCCGACACATTCGGGTAGTCGGCGACGACGCGGCGCTGCACCTGTGCCGACGCGGTGTCGCTGTCCGAGCGGCTGAGCAGCACGTGCATCTGCGGCGCCTGGTTTAGCACGCCCTCCGGAAAGACAACGAAGTAATTGGTGCCGATGCGCTGCCAGTCCACCTTGCGAAGACTGGAGACGACGGTCGTGAGGGGGCGGCCCTGTACGTCGAAGGTCAGCGTGTCGCCAATGCCCACCTTCAAGTCCTCCCGTGCAATCTCCTGCTCCATCGAGATGGGCACGGCCTCGCCCGTCTGAAAGGGATTCTTCCCGTCGTACTCGCCGACAAACTCCCCCTCCACAAGCGTCTCGCTTTCGGTCAGATGATCGCGGTACGTGACCCGGTACTCCCGGTCGTGGGCGAAGGTGGTGCGCGTGGTCGAGTCCTTTCGGATCTGTGCGATCGTCCGGCCCTGCACGCGCTGTAGCCGCATCACGACGATCGGCTCATCGGCGATGACGGGAAGCCCTTCGCTCTCGACAATGCCCTTCACACCCTCCACCTGATCGTTCTGCACATCGAAGAGAACGAGGTTGGGCTGCTCCCCCCCGCCGGTCACCTTGATCTGCTCCAGCAGGGTCCGCTGGACGAGGAAGAGCGACACGATGAGAAAGGTACCGAGCCCAAGCGCCAGCATCAGCACCGTCGTTTGGTTTTGGGGCCGATACAGATTGGAGAGCCCCTGCCGCCAGGGATAGGGCCAGGAGGTCGGAAAAAAGCGGCGCACCCCGGCCACGATGCCCCACGAGACAAGCGTCAGCACGCCGAAGACCGCCGCCACGCCCCCCGCATAGCCGAGACCAATCTCCCAGGTCGGCGCCTGTAGCAGCGCCACGCCCGTCACGCCCGCCGCGATGGCAAGGGCCACCGCCCAGCGCGCCGGGTCGCGCCAGCCGCCGGTCGTCGGATCGACGTTGGTGCGGAGGGCCCGCATCGGCGAGACGCCCCGCACCTCCAACAGCGGCCACAAGGCAAAGAGCAAGGTCACGCCCACGCCAATGCCGAGCCCAAGCCCAATCGCCGTCCAGGACAGCGCAAAGCTCATCTCGAACGGCAGGAAGTCCGATAGTAACCGCGGCACATATGCCTGCAGGCCCACCCCAATGACGCTTCCTACCCCGGCGCCGAGCAGGCCCAGCACGCCCGCCTGCGCAAGATAAATGCGAAAGGTGCGCCCCGCCGACGCCCCGAGACAGCGCAGCACAGCAATCGACGCGAG
>CAZTDC010000158.1:0-7403 GCA_964612165.1 uncultured Salinivenus sp. | reverse complement strand
TCTCCTCGAGCGATCAGCCCCCTAAGGCCCGCCCGAAGCGTCCGACCGCCGATGCACTCCCGCGAGAGCGCGTCCGGCAGATTCGGGACGCACTGTCGAAGCGGTACCGGCACGACTTCACCCTGGCGGAGGCGCGGGCGGCGTACCAACGGCTCGAGACGGCGGACAACGACAATTACTATACGGACGAGCGGTTGATTGAGCAGGGCGGCGATCCGAAGGGCACACTCGACTTTTACAGCGTGCACTACTACGACTGGGCCGGCACCGCGCTCTCGCCCTTTCACGTTGACAAGGAGTACTGGGAACTGGGGAAACCGGTGGCGGTCATGGAATTCGACATGACGGAAACGCTCGGCGTGCCGCAGGACGCGCTCTACAGAGAGCTTCTGAGGCGAGGATACGCCGGGGCCAGCGCGTGGTCGTGGACCGACATGAGCAGGTCGCAGTGGCGGAAAAGCCTCAACCTCATGAAGGAGCTGCGGACGAACTATACCGGCGCGGTGGTGCCGGACTCGACGTGGGATGGTGAGATTGATCCGCCCACCCCGGACGACGCCGCGCTGCACCCTCCCGTTCCCCATCCTGTGACCGACCGGGCCAGAATCGTGTACCACATCAGCCGCACGGTGCCGGTGCAGCTTGCAGTGTTTGATGCGTTGGGGCGCCGTGTGGCAACGCTCGTGGACGAGCGGCAGGAAAAGGACCGGTACACGGTGCCGTTCGACGCGAGTGACCTCAGCAGTGGGATCTACTTCTATCGGCTCCGGGCGGGCTCCTTCACGCAGACCCAGCGCATGGCGGTAGTGAAGTGATGAACGCGAAGGCTGCCATCAACCCGGCGTGTGCCAGTGGGTCGATCAGTGAGGCTCTTCTCTTCAATGCATAGCACGGGACCGAGAACAAGGACCTCCGTCACGAGGACGCGTAGACTGCCTCGCGTTACGCCTCCGTTCCTACTGCGTCCGCAATCGAGACGTGCCCGTCCTCGCGGAGGCGCTCGACGAGGCCCTCCTTGATCTCCTTGATGAGGCCGGGTCCTTCGTACACGAGCGCCGTGTAGAGCTGGACGAGCGACGCGCCTGCTTTAATCTTGGCGTAGGCCGACTCGGCGTCGTGCACGCCCCCAACCCCGATAACAGGAAGCTCCCCGTCCGTCGCGCGGTATAGGTAGCGCACCAGACAGGTAGCGCGGTCGGCAAGCGGACGGCCGCTGACCCCTCCTTCTCCAATCGCCTCAAGCTCATCGTTGGACGTTTGCAGGCCCTGCCGATCCGAGGCCGTGTTGGACGCAATGAACCCGTCCACCCCGTGCTCCTCCGCCACGGCGACAATGTCCTCCAGGCGCGTGTCGAACGTGACGCGATCGCTGAGCGGCGGGCTGAGCTTGACGAGTACGGGCATACTCAAAACCGGCGCCTTCTGCTCGGAAGCAATCGTGGCAAGCAGGTCATCCAGCGCCTGAGGGGCCTCGAAGGTTTGTCCGTCCTCCGTATTGGGACACGAGACGTTGAGCACGACGTAACTGGCCTCCGGGGCGAGCAGGCGAAAGCTCTCCCGAAAGTCTTCCAGCGCCGCGGCGCCCATCACGCCCGGATCGTTCGTCTTCACGAGATTGATGCCCAGTGGGCGAGAGCGGTCGCTGCTGCTCTCCTCGAGGCGTTCGGCAATCACCGCCGCGCCCTCGTTGTTGAGGCCCATTCGATTGATGAGGGCCTCATCCTCCGGAAGGCGGAACGCCCGCGGCTTGGGGTTGCCACTGGCGGCCATCGCACTGATCGACCCGACCTCCACGAAGCCGAATCCGACGCCCTCCCAGAACGAAACGAGCTTCGCATTCTTGTCAACCCCGGCCGCAAGCCCGACCGGATTGGGAAAGGTGAGCCCCCACAGCCGCTGCTTGAGCCGCTCGTCCTCGAAGCCGTACTGCGGCTCTAAAAGCGACGGGGCCACGGTCTGCACGAGTTTGGCCGCTTGGAGGCTCACCTGATGGGCGCGCTCAGCGTCCATCTTGAACAGCAGGGGACGAAGAAATTGATACATGCGCGCTCAAAGGTCAGCCGAGAGGAAAAAGAAGACGCGAAGCCGATTGTCACTGCGCCATCACCCTGGTTGGACCCGGACGCAGGACGTTTCGTTTCCCTCCTCCGCACTCATTCCCCAAAACGAAACGAGTTGGTTCGTCCTCCATGTCTTTGTCCCTGTACCAGGTCGACGCCTTCACGGATGTCCCGTTTTCAGGCAATCCCGCGGCCGTGTGCCTCCTCTCCGCCCCTCGCGATGCCGACTGGATGCAGGACGTGGCCGCCGAAATGAACCTGTCGGAAACGGCCTTTCTGTTTCCGGAAGCCGACGCCTCCCATCGCCTGCGCTGGTTCACGCCGACCCACGAGGTCGACCTTTGTGGACACGCGACCCTGGCCAGCGCGCACGTGCTCTGGAGTGAAGGGCTTCTGGCCCCCGACGCCGAGGCCCAGTTCGAAACCGCCAGCGGGCGGCTGACCGCAACAAAGACCGATGGGTGGATCACGATGAACTTTCCCACCGATCCGCCATCGCCCGTCGAGCCGCCCCCCGCTCTCCTCGAGGCCCTCGACCTCCTGGATCCGATCTACGTGGGCCGGAGCAACCGCGACTACCTCCTCCGCTGCGACACTGAAGAACAGGTGCGCGCCCTCGATCCGGACATGACCGCCCTCGCGACCGTCGAGGGCCGCGGGATCATCGTCACCGCCGTCTCCGAGCAGGAGGAGGTGGACTTCGTCTCGCGCTTCTTCGCCCCCGGTGTCGGCGTGCCCGAAGATCCGGTCACCGGCTCAGCCCACTGCGCCCTGGGCCCGTACTGGGCCGAGCAAACGGATCGAACGACGCTTACCGGACGGCAGGTCTCGGCACGGGGCGGCACCGTTCGGGTGTACCTCGAAGCCCCCGACGCCGACCGCGTAGCGCTGTCCGGCCAGGCAACCACCGTATTTCGGGGACGACTGAACTCTTGAGAAGTCGTGCGAGGCACTCGCTGAATAAGCAGACGAGAACCGTCTCGTTGGTAATCGTCGCCCCCCTTCAGTACACTCCCCCCTGACCTCTGATCGATAACCGCGCCCTCGTATTTTCAACGAGCGCATCCTGTCGGACGAGCTCCTCCTGCTGTCATGTCGAACGCCTCTACCATCGCCGGGCATCTTGTTGACCTCCACGCCCTCACCATCCGCCCCGCCACCGTTCACGTGCGGGACGGCACCATCGACCGCATCGTCCCCACGGAGGACGTGCCGGACCGGTACCTGCTCCCCGGATTCGTCGACGCGCACGTCCACGTCGAAAGCTCGATGCTCACGCCGTCGGAGTTTGCGCGGGTGGCGGTCACGCACGGCACCGTGGCCACCGTGAGCGACCCGCACGAGATTGCCAACGTCCTCGGCATCGAGGGCGTCGAGTACATGATCAAAGACGGCAAACAGGTCCCGTTCTACTTTGCATTTGGCGCGCCGTCGTGCGTGCCGGCCACGCCCTTCGAAACGAGCGGGGCGACGCTCGACCCGGACGCCGTGGCGGCCCTGCTCGACCGAGACGACGTGCCCTACCTCAGCGAAATGATGAACGTTCCGGGCGCGATCAGCCGGGACGACAGCGTAATGGCAAAGATCGAGGCCGCCCAGGCGCGGGGCAAGCCGGTGGACGGCCACGCGCCGGGCCTGCGGGGCGAGGGGATCGAAGCGTATGCCGCCGCCGGAATTGAAACCGATCACGAGTGCGTCGACATCGAGGAGGCCCGCGAGAAGCTCGATGCCGGAATGAAAATCGCGATCCGTGAGGGCTCAGCGGCCAAAAACTTCGACGAGCTCATTCCATTGATGGACGAGGCGCCGGAGCGGCTCATGTTCTGCAGCGACGACAAGCACCCCGACTCGCTCGTGAAGGGCCACATTGACGCCCTGGCCCGTCGCGCCATTGAGCGGGGCTACGACCGGTTCGACGTGCTTCGCGCGGCCTGCGTGCATCCGGTGGAGCACTACGACCTGGACGTGGGCCTTCTGCGCGAGGGCGATCCGGCCGACTTCATCGTCGTCGACGATCCGGACACCTTGACGGTGCAGCAGACATATGTAGCGGGACAACTCGTGGCCGAAAACGGCGAGTCCAAGATCGAGCGCGTGCCCTCCGACGTGCCCAACCACTTTGAGGCCGAGCCGGTAGACCCGGCGGCGTTTCGGGTCGACGCGGAGGCGGAGCAGATGCGCGTCATCACCGCCGTCGACAACCAGCTCGTGACGGGCGAAGAGATTGTCGAGACGCCGAGGGACGATGGCATGGCCGTGGCGGATCCGGACCGCGATCTCCTCAAGCTGGCGGTCGTCAATCGGTACAATGCGGACGCGGAGCCCGCTGTCGCGCTCATTCGGGGCTTTGGACTGGACGAGGGCGCCCTCGCCTCCAGCGTCGCACACGACTCGCACAACGTGGTGGCGGTCGGCGTAAGTGACACAGCACTCGCCCGGGCCGTCAACGCCGTCATCCAACAGGAGGGCGGCATCAGCGCCGTGGCGGAGGGCACCCACGTACTGCCGCTCCCCATCGCCGGCCTCGTGAGCGACGAGCCGCACGACGTGGTGGCCCGCCGCTATACGCGCCTGAGCCGGTTCGTGCAAGAGACCCTGGGCAGTCCGATGGACGCACCGTTCGTGACGCTCTCGTTTATGGCGTTGCTCGTCATTCCACAACTCAAACTCAGCGACCAAGGCCTCTTCGACGGCGACGCGTTCGCGTTCGTCGATCGCTTTGTCGAGTAAACTGCCCTCGTTTTTTCTTTCCTACCAGTCGACGAAACCCAATGCCCGATTACGACGCTGTCGTCGTCGGCGCTGGCCCGAACGGGCTCGGGGCCGCCGTGGTGCTCGCCCGCGCCGGGTGGTCCGTGCTCGTCCGGGAGCAGGCCGACACCGTTGGCGGAGCCGCCCGGTCGGCCGAGGTTACGCAGCCCGGCTTCGTACACGACCTCGGCTCGGCCATTCATCCGATGGCGAAGGCCTCGCCGCTTTTTCGACAATTGCCCCTGGAGGACTACGGCTTATCCTGGCTGCAGCCGGACCTGCCCCTCGCCCACCCGCTCGACGGCGGCCGGGCCGCTGTCATGCACCGCTCGCTGGCGCGGACGGCGGAGCGGCTTGGGGCCGACGCGTCCGCTTACCGACGACTCGTAGGGCCGCTCTCCGAGCGTTGGTCGGCACTGCTGGATGAGATTCTACAGCCGGTGCTTCACGTCCCCAAGGCCCCGCTCCTCCTGGCGCGATTTGGCCTTCGCGCCCTCTGCCCCGCCCACCTTCTGGGCCGCGCCCTCTTCGGAACGGAGGAGGGACGGGCGCTCTGGGCCGGCGTGGCCGCCCATGCGAACCTGCCGCTCTCGGCGCCCGGCTCCTCGGCCTTCGGCCTCGTCCTGAACGCGGTGGGGCACGGCGTCGGCTGGCCCTTTCCGGAGGGCGGCGCCGGTGCAATCACGCAGGCGCTGGCCGGGTACCTGCAAGATCTGGGAGGGACCATCGAGACGGGGGCGCCGGTCGACAATGTCGAGGCCCTCCCGAGCGCGCGGGCCGTCCTGCTCAACCTCACGCCCCGACAGGTGCTTCGCGTGGCCCGGCATCGACTCCCGTCCCGCTATGCACGCCGGCTGGAAGGCTACCGCTACGGCGCCGCGGCCTTCAAGGTCGACTACGCCCTCAGCGATCCCATTCCGTGGGCGGCGGAGCCCTGCCGGCGGGCCGGCACGGTACACCTCGGGGGCACGCTCGACGAGATCGCGGCGTCGGAGCAGGCGGTGGCCGACGGCCGCGTGCCGGACCGCCCGTACATTCTTCTCGCGCAGCACAGCCGCTTCGACGACACGCGGGCGCCCGACGACCAGCACACCGCCTGGGCCTACTGCCACGTTCCCAACGGCTCGACGGTTGACGCCACCGACCGGATCGAGCGCCAGATTGAACGCTTTGCGCCCGGCTTTCGCGACACGATCCTTGATCGACATGTGATGGGGCCGCAGGCGCTGGAGACCTGGAATCCCAACCTCGTGGGCGGCGACATCAACGGCGGATCGCTCGACCTGCAACAGGTGGTGGCGCGCCCCGTCTTCCAGTGGACCCCCTATCGCCTGCCGGCTCAGACCCAGGGCGGCGCGCAGCTCTACCTGTCTTCCTCCTCGACGCCGCCGGGGGGAGGCGTGCATGGCATGTGCGGGGCCCGCGCCGCCCAGACGGCTCTCTCGGACGCGACGGGACAATGACCTTGGAGATTGCTTGGAAAACTGTTACGATTTCGGCGGTGGGAGCGGCGGATTAAGCCCCGAAAGGAGGACCTATTCAACCGTCGATTTGAAAGCGCCCGCTCCCACGTATGCGTTTGAAAAGTCGCCTGTCGAGAATCTCGTTTTGCCTCTCTCTCCTGTCGCTCCTTCTCCTGGCCGACGTCGGAGCGCTGACCGCAGAAGCGCAACGCGGCACCCGTCCGTTCGTGGACCAACTCGCCGCACGAACGGCCGACGAATCGATCCGACTTCTGGAGCTCCGGGATCTTGATCTTCGCCCCGAGATGGCCTCGCCGAATCTGGCTCCTCGTTCCTCCGCCCGCTTTAGCAATGCCCTTGCCCGTATCCCCCCGAGTCCGCCCGTCCCGGCGTCTGAAGAGGAGACCCCTCCGGCCCGTTTCGATCGGATCTTGCTGGGCAGCAGCCTCGGGGTAGGCATTGGCACCGGCGTGGGCCTCCTGCTCATGAAAGCCGGTGCAGAGGCAGATCCCAACAGCGACCGATACGATCGAAGAAGCGATCCGGAATCGGAGGCCGCCGCCACGCTCGTGTTGGCCGGCTTCGCCGCGATTTTGGCCGGTGGGCCGGTCGGAGCGGTTGAGGGGGGCAACATTGAGCGGCGTCGAGACGCCTACGTGGCGGCCGGGGTTGGCGAGTTCGTCGTCGGCGTGGCCGGCTACGTACTGGCGACCCGCCTGCACGAAAGCACGCCCTCTCGCCTGATTGGACTGGGAATGGGCGCGGCGCTCGGCGCAGCGGGCGGGGCCTACTGGGTGGCATCGCAGGAGAAACGGGAGGGGCTGCTCAGTTACCAGGAGGAGTGGCAGATCACGCCCCCGGACGTGCTGGTCCGGCCCAATCTTGCGACGGATCGTTCTCCCTCGGTGAACGTCGCGCTGGTATCGGCCCAGTTTTGATGGAAGCTTCCGATTTGAGCGTGTCCCTCTTGCCTCCGATCAATGCTCACGGGCCGGACCCTCTTCCTTGTACCGCACCAGCACTCGGCCCATGTTCTGCCCCACCACTTGCGGGGTCTGCTTCCGGTTGTGCTGCCGGGCGGCCTGGTAGGGCACCTCCTCGGTCAGATACGCGTCCAGCTCTTTTGCCG
>CAZTDC010000157.1:0-7427 GCA_964612165.1 uncultured Salinivenus sp. | reverse complement strand
CGTGTCGAGGCGGTGGTCCGAAACGACGAACTGCCACTCAGAATCGGCAACGAGCACGAACGTCGCCAGATGGAGAGCGTCAAGGGTTCGAAGAGCCCGTTCCGATCCATGTGTTCGAATCAGTTGAACTGCGGTGTCTAATATCGAGGATGTGATCGGCTCTTCCCGAAAGACCTGTAGGACATCGCCCACTTCAGACATCACTCGGTGGAGCTGTGCATCCGTAAGAATTTGTTCGCGGCGCTTCCGATGCAGTGCGCTCACGACTTCAACCCGAGCCAGTGCAGACACCCACAGCTCGTGGTCCTGGTTTTCAATCAACGCTATGACATGCTCGGAGCCCGGCTCTTCGTGCAGGTACTTCACAAGGGCCGACGTGTCGAAAAACAGGACCGACTCCGTGTTCATCACAACCGCTCTCGCCGCTCCTCGATCACCGTTTCGGAGAGTGCGCCCGGAACCTCCGCCAGCGTCTCACGGACGCGACGAGCCGCCTTCGACGCAGAGGCCCGGTCTGTTTCGTCTGATCGCCCGGTTTCCTCCTCCCCGCTGCTTCGACCGGGTTCTTCATCAATGGCCCGGTCTGCCCCCCCTTTCAACGCATCAATGAGATCGTGAACCACCCGCAACTCGTGCGGCGAAAGATCGTCCAACTGGCGGATGAGCTGTTTTTTGATTGAGTTTGGCATGTCATCGTTCTGTGTCTGAGTCAGTCAGAGAGTGCCCCCCCGGTCCAGACGACGGGAACCATTGATCGGGGCGCTGCCGCCGGAGAGGCGCACCCCGCGGTCGCCCACCACGGTCTGGTACCCGTTCGGCAGGTCCCGGATGAAGTAATCTGTGAGAAGCGAATTCATCAAGCGTCCTGGTCAGGATCGTCCGATGAGGTAGTGGTTTCATCTGCCAGTTCTCCCGCGTGCTCAATGATCTCGTCCGACAACCAGTAGCCCGCCGCCCGGAGCTCCAACAGGAGAGGCGTCACGGCTTCGATTCGTCCCCGCTCCTTTGCCCGAAGCAGCACGCCAATCACACCAGTCACCGAACAGTCCAATTGCCGAGCGGCCCGTCGCCCCGCCCGATCATCCATAATCAGCAACGTCTCCTCATCGAGAGCAGCGGCGAGGCCCACGGCTTCTCGCTCACCGGGGTCGAGACGGCCTATGACTTCTTTTGTCGTCGTCCCAACAGTGTGAAGTTGTTCGTCGGATGAGCCTTTGCGACTGAAATCGGCACCTGCAGCCGCTCATCGATCCCCGGCCCTTCAGAAAATGGCCGTACGGACGCCCACGTTCGCGAAACGACCGAAATTTATCGTGTGTGAGTCCGACGAGTGGAGGACGAGTTTGATAAATTTCAGTAGAGCGAACACGGGCGTCAGGCCATTTTCTGCCAGGCCAAGCCCTTTTCGTCCATTTTGGGGCCACCAAAATGGACACCCCAGGAGAACAAAGCGCACATCGCTTGCCGAATGACTCATGAGGACGGCGAGGCCAGGTCCGTTCCCCTTGCCGAGGGGAAGTAGCATACCGATTCGCAAAAAACTTCACACTGTTGTCGTCGTCCCGAGGGCTGGACCCTCGCGCACCTGGATCCGACGCTTCAGGGCGCGCTCCACCTCCTGTGTCTCGGACGCAGGCTTGCTCAACAGCTCGCGACGGACGTACGGCGGCACGACGACCGTCGCGCCGAACAAATCGAGCACCCCCACCCGATCCAGCTCGCCAAGCGCGATGAGCGGCCCCGCGTCAACGACGATGATCATTCCGGATCAGCAAGCCTGCGGAGGGGATCCAGATCCTGTCGGAACTCGTCGGTGGCTTCTTCCGCGGAATAATTGAAGATACTGACCCGATACCGGCCACACGCCTCCAGAAACTCAGCCCGCGTTCGTCCCGCCAGCTGGGCCGCGCGCCCCGAACGCAGTGAGCGCCCTGAGTGGAACGAAGAAGTAGTTTTAGACTGGAAGTACTCTTGGGGTGAGTCCGAACGAGAGCTTCCCCAGTTCAAACATTTTCAGGGCTGCCATCAACCGGACCTGGTCCTCCAGCTCTTCCGGCGTCGTGGCCACTATCTCCTCAAACCCCTCCGGCACTGATATGTCCACCGCTTCCGTTTTCATAACGCTTCTCCTTCCAGTTTTAAAATCACGTGTTTGGAATACGTCGGCAACATCTCTTCGTTCGACGAATAACTTCCTACCGTAAAACGTGCAACGTGAAACGTTCAATTCACAATCCTACAAGCTCTGCATCTCCATCATCTCCCGGAACTGGCCGTCCTCGCGGACCCGGAGCTCGTGGTAGGAGCCGGACTCGATCACCCGCCCCCTGGCCGAGCACATAGACCCGGTCCGCGTTCTTCACCGTCGAGAGGCGGTGCGCGATGATTCCGACCGTCACCTCCCCCTCCAGCCCTTTCAGGACGGCGGACCGCAGAACGTTACGTTTTGGAGTCGTCTGTCACGCTGGGAGCGAAGTGCTGGGAGCAACGCGAGGGCCGAGTGGAACGAGGTCATGCTGCCTGCAGCACGAATGCTTTTAGAGTGCGCTGGGAGTGAAACGATCGAGTAGTCCCAGGGCTGCGACCGAATGCTTTTCGAGTGCCCGGAGGCCGTGTCGAGGCTGGAGGTCGCCTCGGCTGCTTGAAGGGCGTCCACGCTCAGAGTCTGTCTTGATTTTGAATCGGAACGCGAGAGCGAGAATTGACGGAGCGAGAACCGCACCCTGAACGAAGCCTGTAGTGGAGCTACCGGTTGAGTGAGGGGGCGGTTTGCAGCCCGACAAGGCCGCTCGGAGCCCGAGACATAAATCCAAACAGACTCTTAGAGCAAGGCATTGAACCCTTCTTGCTCAAAGTGTTGGTCGTGAGTAAGAACATCATGGAGATCACGTTCTCGCATCACCTGCATGGACATGCAATCGACCATGCTATAACTCTTGTCGAGTCGCGTCTCGTATAGTTCCAGCCCTCTCATGAACGTATCCGACGTGTGCGGAACGACCCGCACCTGCGGACTATCGAGGATGGCACGTACCGCCCGCGCAGCGGTCCGGCGCACCTCGGGCCCGTATCCGCCGAAGTACGTGAGAACCTCGACCAGCACGTCTTCGGTCGTCACCAGCTCCTCTTCCGGTCGCTCCTCCCGCGCAGACACAGCCGCCTGGTGCCACTGATCGTCGGGGTTGATCAGGGCGATCCAGTACACGGCGTCCGCAAACATCGCGCTCATGTGTCTTGCTTCGGCCGGCCGTAGATGTAGTGATCGTGGTGTTGGGCCCCGTCAGTCGGCACGTTTTCCCAAACCTCTTCGGATTCCTCACTTACGATCATAGCAATTCTATCCTCGATGGATCGGGATGGCTGGTCAGAGGCGTGGAGGGACTCGACGAAGCGGAGGACCTCCCGCACCTGATCGTCAGGAAGGGTTTTCACGTGCTGAATCACTTCTTCTCGAAGAGCACGATCATTTTCCATAGCGGTCGTCCGTCTATTTCTGCAACAATTTGTTCCCCCTTGATACAGGCTTACCAATTAAAAGATGCCTCCGAGAGGGGCACCGCTCAACGCAGTACGCGGCCCGTTCTCCACTACAGGCTCTGCATCTCCACCATCTCCCGGAACTCTCCGTCCTCCCGGGCGCGCAGCTCGTGGTAGGAGCCGGACTCGATCACCCGGCCCTCATCGAGCACGTAGACCCGGTCCGCGTTCTTCACCGTCGAGAGGCGGTGGGCGATAATGACGACCGTCACCTTCCCCTGCAGCGCGTCGATGCTCTCCTGAATGTGCTGCTCGGACGCCGTATCCAGGTCGCTCGTCGCCTCGTCGAGCAGCAGCAGGTTGGGCTCCTTGAAGAGCTCCCGGGCCACGAAGAGGCGCTGGCGCTGCCCGCCGGAGAGGCGCACCCCGCGGTCCCCCACCACCGTCTGGTACCCGTTCGGCAGGTCGCGGATGAAGTGGTGGGCGTGGGCCCGCTCGGCGGCGTGGATCACACGCTCCCGCAGCGCCGGGTCGTCCTCAATGTCGCCCTGCCACAGGTGGATGTTGTTGGCCACCGTGTCGTCGAGGACGACGGTCTCCTGGGACACATATCCGATCTGCGGGCGCCACGACGCGAGGTCGATCTCGTCGTGGGGGACCCCGTCAATCCGAACCTCACCGGTACGAGGCCGCAGCATCAGCGTCATCATGTCGACGAGCGTCGACTTGCCCGCCCCCGACTCGCCGACGAGCGCCACGGTCTCGTTGGCGGGCACCGTAATGTTGATGTCGTGGAGGACGTCCCCGTCGTCCTCGTCGTAGGCGAAGTGGACGTGCCGGAACTCGATGCCTTCCCGGAGCGCCCCGAGCGACCGGCCGCCACTCTCTTCCTGGTTTGCCAGGACGGCATCGACCTCGTTGTCCACCATTTCGACCGCCCCAATTTTGTTCATCGTGTCCTGCCATGCGCTCTGCAGCTGTATGATTGCCTTCAGGCCTCGGTGAAAGAGCAACAGGGACACGAAAATGGGGGCGACCGGATCGTTGAAGACGGCGACCTGAAGCACGATAATTCCAATGATCAAAAGTACCGACACCGGCTCTTTGATCGACTGGGTAAAGGCGCTTGCCAGCCGCTGCCGAAAGATATAGCCGGTGAGCCGCTTGACGCTATCCACGACCCCGGAGCGCAGGTAGCCTGCTTGCCCGGTCGACACGATGTACTTAAACGCCTGGAGGGACTGCACGAGCAGCTTGTTGAGGTTGCTCATCTCCTCGGACTGCTGTCGGGACAGCCGCCGGACGTACGAATTCAGGTACTTGAACAGAAGCAGTATCCCAACCCCTACGGCAATGGTCATGCTCGCGAACATCCACGTGATCGCGAGGGCAAAGGCGAAGTAGCTGAGCGCGGTAATTCCTCGCCCAAAAAACCCGACGAAATTGTTGAACGACGAAAAGAAGCGGTTAACTTGCCCGTTTATGATGTTGATGAAGTGCCCCGCGTTTTGCCGGATGTAGTACCGGTAGTCCATCCCGTTGTACGCATCAAAGATTTTCACCTTCAGCTCGCGCAGGAGCTGGGCCTGCAGGTAGCCCTGATACCCCTTCTTCGCAAACTGAAGCGCCCCCTTGCATACAAAGACGAGCGCGATAAAGGCCAGGATGCCGACCATCGAGTCGGCGATGCCCATCGTCTCCAGCATGGCGTGCAGGTACTGCTCGGCGGTGCCCATGTCCTCGGCGCTCCCGCCGGTCTGGGAGGCGCGGAGCAGCGGCAGCAGCAGCGTGATGCCGAAGCCCTGCGTGAGGGCCGTCGCCACCGTCAGCACGAAGACGAGGTACATGCGCCGGCCGAGGTAGCGGCGGTAGATCTTCAGGTATTTGAGAAGGTCGCCAAATGTATTCATTTAGCGGGGGGGTTGGGGTTGGGAGGTGGCCTGGCACGAAGTGCAGAAGACGGCCGACCGCCGTCCGCGATCTTCGATTCGCGGGGTTGTATCGTTCGTGCTTCGGAAGTTTCCCGGCGATTTCATGGATTGGATCGGCCTAGTCCAGGGCCCTTGGTCAGATCTCTAGATCCGCAACTTGTGTGCCATGGCTCTTCGACGGCCTGCGATGAATGACACGGGTGGCTGACGGCCGGGGGCCGCCCGCGGACCGCCGTCGGGAGTCGTTCCTCCAGGGCGTACTGCCAGGTCCCGTCAGCCGCTTTCTGCCCTGCCTGGCCCTCGATCAATGAGCCTGGCAGACCGCCGTCCGCCGACGCCCCCGGAGACTACTCGGTCGCTTCGCTCCCAGCGCAGCCCGGAGACTACTCGGTCGCTTCGCTCCCAGCGCAGCGGTCCAGGGTCCAAACAGGAGATAGCGCCGCTGTGCCGGTCCCATTTGGCGCACGGGGCCCCCCAAGCTGTGGGGCCCCCGATCCGCCCGCGGGCTCCGTTCACACACGGGCGTCTGCGGGGAGGAAAGCAGACATCACCCAGGGCGCCGTCACGCGGGGCCCCTCGCCCCGACGAGGGGGGCCGTCCGCGCCTGTGCTGCGAAGCGAGTCGGTCCCACGCCGTTGTCTCTGCGTCCGGGCCACGAGCCCCACGCGCCCGCTCTCTCCTGCCCCCACGCATGTCAGCCTCCGTTCCACCACGCCTGCACGCGGTCGCGCAGGGTGACAACTCGCCGGTCGTCCCCGTTGCGGTAGGACGCGAGCGACTCGTCGTCGTACTGGCCGTAGTTGTATCCATGCCTGTACCCGTAGCCATACCCGTAGCCGTAGCCGGCTCCGTAGCCCGCTCGCTGCTGATCGGGACGGAAGCGGTTGAGCACCACGCCGAGGCTGGCGACGTCAACCTCATCGAACTGCGACATGATTTGCTTCATGGCCGGGCCGTCGGTGTCGTTGGCGGAGGCGACGGCCAGCACGCCGTCGGTGTGCGTGCCCAGCACCAGCGCGTCGCTAAAGTAGAGGACTGGGGTGGTGTCCACGATCACGAGGTCAAACTCCTGCTCCATCGAAGCGATGAGCCGTCGCATGCGCCGGGCGCCCAGCAGCTCGGCGGGGTTGGGCACCTCTTCCCCACTGGGCAGGACCCGGAGGTTCTCCGCCGGCGCTGGAAGGTCAGAGGGATCGGGCGTGTCGTAGAGGGCGTCGGTGAGGCCCGGCGTCCGCGGCACGTCGAAGTACCGGTGGATCGAGGGGTCGCGCAGGTCCGCGTCCATGAGGAGCGTCCGCTGTCCAGACTGAGCATAGGCAAGGGCAAGGTTCGACGCCGTCGTCGACTTCCCCTCCCGCTTTCTTCCCGGACTCGTCACGACCACCGAGTGCAGATCGGTATCCGGAAGGGCGAAGCGGAGGTTCGTGCGGAGCCGGCGGTAGGCCTCGGCGGCCGCCGACATGGGGCTCGTCAGCATGGTGAGGGACGACTGAATCTCGCGATCATCGATCTCCACGGTGTCGCTCCCATCAAATTCGGCGTCAATCGCTGGCTTCATGGATGGGACGACCCCCACCACGTGCTGGCCGAGGGCCTCCACGTCCGCGGGCGTTCGCAGGTACGTATCCAGCTTCTCGCGGAGGACCACGAGCACCCCGCCCAGAAACAGCCCAATCAGGGCGGCGAGGATAATGTTGCGCTGCGAATTCGGGGCAATGGGCTCGATTGGGACGCCGGCGCTCTGAATTCGCTCCGCGAAGCCGACCTCCTCTTCGATCGACATCCGCGTCTCCTGCAGTTTCTGCCGGATGAAGCCGCCAGTCTGCTCCAGCGATTGCTTCCGGCGCTTCAGGTCGGCCAGCTGGAGGGACTTGGGCGGCAGATCCTGGAGGCGCGCGCGATTCTCCTGGATTTGCTTCTCGATGGTGTTGATCTGGGCGCGGAGCCCGTTGACCTCAATCTCCTTCTGGGCGATCTGCCGCTGCAGGTTCACGACGTAGGAGACCCCGCTGCTGCCGC